>JAUHYN010000459.1 GCA_030426505.1 bacterium
CCGTCACCGTCGGTGTCGGTCGCGCGCGGGTTGGATTCGTCGGCGTCGAGGCGGCCGTTGCGATCGAGATCTTCGAGGCCGTCGGGGATGCCGTCGCCGTCGCTGTCGGGGTTGACGGGCGAGGTCGTCGTCGTCGGATCGGCGTCCGCGATCGGCGGGCAGCCGCTGCCGGCGACGGGCATCGTGCGTCCGCGTTCGACGCCGTCGGGGATGCCGTCGCCATCGCTGTCCGGGTTCGACGGATCCGTCTTCATCCCGTTCGGGTAGACGATCGAAAACTCCTCGGCGTCCGACAGCCCGTCGCAGTCGCTGTCGATCATCGAGTTGTTCGGGTTGTTCGTGTTGGGGCCGCCGTCGCGGAGGTCGCCGCCGTCGGGGCCGGGCCCACCGTCGACTTCGCCGCCGTCGGGCGTGGTGTTGCCGCCGTCGTGATCGGGATCTTCACCGCCGTCGCGATCGGGATCGACGCCCGTGTCGACGATCACCATTCCGCCGTCGCGATCGGTCGTGCCCGGCGGATCTTCGCCGCAGCCCGAGCACGCCGGCATGAAGAGCGCGAGGAGCGCGGCGAGACCGGCTCGAGTGAGGAGGCTCTGTGCTGCTGCTGTCGTCCTATCCACGATTCGTATCCTTGACCCCGTCTACTCGCCTATCACGGCCCCGGGCCGTTCGACAGTTCAGGTGTATCGGTCCCCATTGTCGTCGGGGAGGGGTCATCGGCACAAATCGGTACTTCGGCGAAGGCCTTGACCGAAAGGATACGGCACGAACGCGTAGTCGGGAGATGTCGGTCGATCAGCGACGCGGCGGCGCGGAGGCGGGCGCCGAGGGGGCCACCTGCGGTTCGATGCGACGGCTCGCGTCGCGGACGAGGCGCTCGGCCTCGGCGCGGCGGGTAAAGCCCGGCACGCGGCTCGCGCGATCCGCCAGGCTCACACACACCTCGAAGCGCCGCTGATCGCGCTCGAAGTAGGCCCAGCGCAGGAGCACCTCGCCCTCGCTCGGCGTGCCGCGGACCCGCTGGACGGCGCGCCCGAAGATGCGCCGCGCGCTGTCGTACTGCTCGCGCGCGATCTCCTGTTCGGCGGCCTTCACCATCGCGGAGGCCAACTGGACCGCTCGTTCGGCTTCGGAGGCGCGGTCGTCCCCGTCGGCGTCGAGCGCCTCCTTGTCGGCCCTCGGCGCCTCGTCCCGGGGCGGCGTCGGCTCCGGCTCGGGGGCCGCGGCCGGCGCGTCGGTCGCGACCGGCGCGGGCGCCGCCCTCGCGGCCTTCTTCTTCTCGACCTGCACCACCTCACGCCGCGCGAACGCGTCGTCCGAGGTCGCCTCCGTCTTGGTCACGGCCTGGCGGGTCGGGCCCGACGCCGCGCTGCCGGCGCGGAGGTCGGCGACGCCGCCTCCACTCGCGGACCCCTCGGGCGCGGCCCGCAGAGTCGACGTGTCCTTCTTCGCGAACGTGCGCTCCTTCGCCGGCGCGAGGTCGCCGACGCGGGACTCGGCTTCGTTGATCGCCGGGGGCGGCGGCACCGGTCGCGCGCGCCGCGAGCGACGCACGGTCGGCTTGGCCTTCGGCGCGTCGAGCCGCTTCGCGAGCTTGTCTTGGAACTCGGCGGACTCGTCCTCCTTGGCCTCCTCGAGCCCACGCTTCGCGCCGTCGTACTGCTGCTGGAGTTCGGCGTCGGCGGCGGCGAGCTCTTCGTCGGCGAGGTCGTCGTCGGGCGCTTCGGCGGACGCGGCGACCGGCGCCTCCGCGGGCGCCTTCGCCGACGCTCCGAAGCCCGGTGGTACGGCTTCGCTCGCGTCCTGCGGTTCGGCGAGGAACGACTGCGTCCCCACGCTCACCATCAGGACGACGGCGAGCGACGCGGCCGCGGCGAGGCCGAACGCGGGAGTGAGGATCATCTTGCGGAGGCGCCCCAACCACGACGCCTCTTCGCGCTCGGCCTGAACGGCTTCGGCGGTCTGGCGCGCGGTGGCGAGGATGAGCGCGTCGAGGTGCGGTGGCGGCTCGGCGTCCTCGAGCTCACGCATGACCCCGAGCGTCGCCTCGAGGGCATCGACCTCGGCCGACAACGCCGCGTCCTCGGACATCGCCTGCTCGAAAGCACGCGCGTCCTCCTCGGACATCTCGTCGAACAGATAGTCGACGAGCTGGGTGTCATCGTACTGGGTCACGCGTCTTCCTCTTGGCTCACGCCCTGCGTCTTCAGGTGCCTACGCAAGTGTTCCAACGCGTAGCGCATCCGACTCTTCACCGTGTTCTCCGGCACACCGATGGCGTCCGCGATCTCCTTGAACGCCATACCGGCCTGCTCGCGCATCAGGAACACCTCGCGTTGCTCTTCCGAGAGCGACGCGATGGCGTCCGTCAACTTCTTCCGAAGGCGAATGCTCTCCGCGCGGCGATCGGTCGTGACGGCGTCTTCGTCCGCCATCCGGTCGCCGAGGGTGGCACCGCCCTCTTCTCCTTCCTTCAACGGTTGGTCGAGCGATGCGGTCTTGCGATAACTCGCCTTTCTGATCGCATCGATGCAGTGGTTCCTCGCAATCGTATAGAGCCACGTGGTGAACTTGGCCTGTCTTTCCCAGTCCTTGGCCGATCGACAGACGCGCAGGAAGACCTCCTGCATCGCGTCTTCGGCCGCCGCCGGGTGCCCGACCATCTTGAGACAGAAGTTGTAGACCGGGCGTCGGTGCCGCTCGAGGAGCTTTTCGAACGCCTTCGCGTCGCCCTTCTTGAACGCCGCCATCAGGCGCGCGTCGTCCTTGTCGCGCGCCTCGCGCTCGGGATCCACCGGGCGCTTCCGACCGCGCGGGGGCGCCGTCGGATCCGCGGTCGGCGAAGTCCCGCCGCCGCGCTCGCTCGCTCCTGTGACCTGCGCCTTGATGATCTGCCTCGTGGGACCGGTGTCCCGCACGGGAACCTAGCGAAAAACGCCGCGCGGCGCACCGCCCCTCGGGGCCCGGCCGCGCGTCACGCCGAGGGGCGCCCGGGCAGCGCTTCGAGCAACGCCCGCGTCGGCTGCGCCTTCGGGGATTCGAACAGCGCCTGCGCCGCCTGCATTTCGACGAGCGCCCCGCCCGCCATCACACCGATCCGATCCGCGAGGCGACGCGCCGCCCACAGGTCGTGCGTCACCACCAACATCGACAGCGATAACGAGCTCCGAAGCGACTCCAACAACGCGAGGAGCTGCGCCGCGACCGAGACGTCGAGCCCCGCGAGCGGCTCGTCGAGCAGGAGGAGTCGCGGCACGAACGCGAGCGCGCGCGCCAACGCCACGCGCTGCTTCTGACCGCCCGACAACTCGTGCGGTCGACGCGACGCGAGCTCGGACGCGAGCTGCACGCGCGCCATCGCGGCCTCGAGGTCGTGGCGCGTCGGCGCCCGTCCGCGGAGGATCCAAGGTTCGGCGAGCGTCTCGGCCACCGTCCACCGCGGGCTGAGCGTGTGCCCCGCGTCCTGCAAGACGACTTGCATGTCCCGCCCGACCTCCGGCCGCTCGACGCGACCGCGCGTGCAGGGCACCAACCCGCACGCGATCTTCAGCAGCGTCGACTTGCCGCAGCCGCTCTCCCCGACGAGCGCTACGACCTCGCCCTCGTCGACGGTCAGCGACACGCCGTCGACCGCGACGCGATCGCCATACTCCTTGTGGACGTCTTCGAGGCGGAGCAGCGCGTTCACGAGTCGAGCGCGGCGGCGAGCTCTTCGCGCGAGACGAGGCCCTTCTTCACGAGCAGCCGCCCGATCGCGAGCACGAGCTGCGCGCGCTCGGCGCTGCTCAACGCGTCGTTGGCGAGGAGCTCGTCGACGAGGTGGAGCGACTCCTCGCTCGCGGGCGTGGTCGAGGGCGCTTCGATCGCCTCGACGACCGGTTGCTCCTCCGGCGTGGGCTCCGGGTCCGCTTCGGGCGGCGGCGGCGCGGGCTCCCAGAACTGGCCGTCGAGGGCCAAGAGCACCGAGTTGCGATCGACGGTGTCCTCGGACGGCGTCGGCTCCTCCGCCGCGACCTCCTCGATCAGCGGCTCGTCGCGATCGTCGACCGTCGTCTCCCCGCGTGGCGGCGGGATGTACGTCTCTTCGTCGTACGGGCTCGGCAACGCGTCGGCGCCGACGCCGAGGGTCGCTTCGTCGTCCCGCAACATGGCTTGCACGCTCGACGTGTCGATCCGCGGGTTGGTCGGCTCGTCCTCTTCCTGCGGCGGCTTCGGCGCGGGCTCGGGCGCCTGCACGACCTGGCGGTTCGATTCGTCGAACAGCCGCGTCGCGGGCGCGGAGCCGCTGTCCTGCCAAGAGCCGAACGGCGCGAGCTCGGCGCCGGTGTCGTCGGTCGCGTGCTCCACGCCGTCGTCCATCAACGACACGAGGCTCGATGGCTCGATGACAGGGACCCGATCGGCGTCGGAGTCGGCGGACGGCGTCATGCGCGCGTCCGCGGGGGCCTTCTCTTCGGGCCTCGCCTCGAGCGGCCGCGGGGTGCGCGGCAACGTGGGCGGCGCCTCGAGCTGCGCGGGGCGCGGCGGATCCGTGGGCGCGTTCTGAGCGTGGGGCGTGTTCGGCGCAGAGGCGGCGCCAGATCCATTCAGTGTATTCGAAGCGCCGACGCCGTTCGACGCGCTCGCGGGCGGCGACGACGGGGCCTTCGCCTCGGCCCGCGGCGCCTCCGTCGGCGGCTCGAACTTGATGACCTCGCTGTCGATCGGATCGAGCGACACCTCTTCGATCGCTTCGATGACGTCCTCTTCGGGCGCGGCCTTCGGCGCGTCCTGCAGCTCCTTGAAGCGCGCCTGGACCTCGGCCGGCGACACCGGGATGTCCGACGCACCCACGAACGAGCTCGACTGCGACTTCGGGGGCGGCGGCGGGACGAACTCCTCGCGGTCCCAATCGATCGCCGGGATGATCCCCGTGCGGTCGAGGCCGATCGGGATCTCTTCGAGGCTCGGGCCATCGAACGGGTGGTGCTCGTCGGCGAACTCGACCGGCACCTCCAGCGTCCCGGCGAACGAGCGCTTCGGCTTCGCCCGCGGCGGCGCCGAGTCCCGGGCGTCGCTGATACGCATCTGCCGCTGGAACTCCGCGGCGCCCATCTCCCCCAGCTCGAGCTGGCTCGTCTTGAGGTCTTCGTCGTCGTCCGGCTCGGACTCCGAGAGCAACGCGAGGTGATCGAGCGACGCCTCGGTCGTGACGGGATCCCGCTTCGACGCCGAGGACTCGTCCGACCCCGCGGGCGACGCGAGTGGGTTCTCGGCTTCGGACATCTCCGAGAACGCCTTCACCGCGAGATCCCACTGGCGATCGATGTCCGAGACCGGGCTCTGCGCGGCGTCCGACGCCTCGATCTTCCCGAACGGCCCGGGATCGATCCGCGTGCTCACGCTGTCCGGCGGATCCAGATCCGAAGGCATCACCGGCGCGTCCTCCGGGTGACTCGGCAACGGCGTCGCCGGGAGCGGCGGGAGCGAGAGCGCGTCGAGCTCGGGCGGACGCGCGCTGTCGATCAGCGTCGCCTGCTCCATCGCCGGGTAACGCGGACGCGAAGACTCCGCGGCCGCGCGCGCGCGCTCCGAAGTTCCGGCGGGCTGCGCGGCGGGGAGCCCGCGGACGACGGGCGGTCCGTCGGAACGCGCCGTGCCGCCCGTTCGGATCGGCGACGGCTCGGTGCGCTGCGGGACGGGCGCGCGCACGGAGACCTCGTCCGAGCGGCGGAGCGGCGGCGGCCGCACGGATCCCTGCGCGGGCTGCGGCGCCTTCGGCACCGCCGGGACCTGCCCCGACTTGTTCGCCGCGGGCGCCTGCGCGGGCGGCGCGGAAGCGAGGCGGCGGTACTGGTTCGTGATCGCGAGGTCGAGATCCGAAGAGGTCGCCATCAACACCCGCACCTGGCGACCGGTGATGCGCTGCACCTCGCCGATCGCCTCGGTGTCGAGCGGATCGACCATCACGAGGTAGAGCAGCTCGGCCTGGTTCGTCCGCTTGATCGCGATCGGCAACACGCCGTAGCGCTGCGCGACCTCGGCCGGGATGAGCTGCAGGACGCGCTCGTGGATCTTGAGGTTGCTGACCGTGACCGCCTCGAGCCCGAGCTTCGCGGCGACGGCCTTCGTCAGGCGCTCCTCGTCGAGCACGCGCCGCTCCGAGAGGACGCGCGGGAGGCGACGACCGGAGCTGCGGCCCTCGGCGAGCGCGGACGAGAGCGTCTCCGGCTCGATCAGGCGCATCTCGACGAGGAGGTCGCCGAGTCGGCTTCGGTCTGGGCGCGGGTGTACCATCGCTTACGTCTCGTTCACCGCCGGTTGACGAGGGACAGGTACTCGTCGTGCGAGAAGACGCCCTTGTCGATCAGGAGCTCGAGCATCACGCGGAGCGCCTTGGCTTGCTGCTTCTGCGCGCCGTCGAGGCGCCCGGCGAGATCCATCGCGCTCCCCGGGACCGGGGCCTGCCCAACGGCCGTCGCCGTGAGCGGCGGGGGCGCGTAGTCGAGATCGCTCGCGCTCGCTGCGACCGCGCGCGGCTGCGGGTGCCAGGCGCCCGGATCGTCCGGTGAGATCGTCGCGGCCTCGTCCTCGGCGACGAGCCCCGACGCCGCCATCGCCGCCCGGTAGTCGTCGTTCACCTGGATCGGCGGGCTGTCCTCGTTGAGCTCGATCGAGTCCGGCAGCTCGATCCCGAACTTGGGGACCACGCGGAGGTAGCGCGCGATCGCCGCTTCGATCTCGCGGTGCCCCGCGATCGTCGTCTCGATCTTGAGACCTGTCCTGAAGCGCAGCTCGTCGAGGG
>JAUHYN010000460.1 GCA_030426505.1 bacterium
GCCGGCGGACGCCGCGAAGGCCGACGCGCCCGCGGAAGAGCCCAAGGCCGACGCCTGAATCCCGCCGACGCGTGGGCCGTCTCACGGTGCAGGCGTGGCTCGTCGTGTTAGATTCGGGGGCGTGACTCGACCGCTCGCCCTCCTCCTCGCCCTCGCCTGGCTCCTCGCCGCCGCGGCGGCGCAGGCCGGCCCGTGGGAGGACCTCATGGGCGAAGGCAAGCCGCAGATCTGGACCGACCCGAAGTCCCGCTTCTACCTGGACCTCCCGGTCGGCTGGGAGGCCAAGCCCAACCGCGAGTTCCCGGTCGTCGACTTCTGGCGCCGGCACCCCGACTACGGCCACACAGCGCGCGTGTCGGTCGAGATGCGGACGCTCCCGCCGAACGTCAACACGCGGCACTTCGCGCTGTCCGTCATGAAGGACATCAAGGCGCGCGCGCCGCAGTTCCGGCTGATCCAGGAGGTCCGCACGCGGGTCTCCGGGGTCCCGGCGATCCGGACGCACTTCACGTATCAAGAGCGGAACAACGTCGCGATGGTGAACGACGTGACGCAGGTGATCTTCATCGTCGGGGAGCGCGCGTTCATCGTGACGCTGCAGAGCGCCTTCGGGACGCGCGAGATCTTCCTCGAGGACTTCAAGAAGATGATCAAGGGCTTCACGGGCCGCGCCCCCGGGGAGGAGTCTCGCCCGACCCCGAAGCAGCGCAAGCGCGTGAAGGCCGGCGAGATGGTCAACCCGGACGCCGTCGGCTACTGACCGCTTCGGTGGTAGCGTCGCGGCCGTGCTCCTCGCGCTCGACATCGGGAACACCAACCTCACGCTCGGCCTCTACGACGGCGAGTCGCTCACCGACTCGTGGCGCCTCGAGACCGTCCACACTCGCACCGAGGACGAGTACGCGCTCCTGATCCGACAGCTCCTCGCGGCGGACGCGATCGAAGTGAGCGCGATCGACGGCATCATCATCGCCTCGGTCGTCCCGATCCTCACGCACACGGTCCGCGCCGCGACGGAGCGGGTGTTCGGTCGCAAGGCGAAGGTGATCGGGCCCGGGTTCAAGACCGGGATGGTCGTGCTCTACAACCCTCCGAAGGACGTCGGCGCGGACCGCATCGTCAACGCGGTGGCGGCGTACGAGCGGTTCAAGTCGGCCTGCATCGTCGTCGACTTCGGGACGGCGACCACGTTCGACAGCATCACCGCGAAGGGGGAGTACGCGGGCGGCGCGATCGCGCCTGGGATCCACTCCTCGATGGCGGCGCTCTTCGAGCGGGCCGCGAAGCTCCCCAAGGTGGACTTTCAGCGGCCCGCCTCCGTGATCGGCAAGAGCACGGTGGAGTCGATTCAGAGCGGCGCGTTCTTCGGTTACGCGGCGCTCGTGGACGGTCTGGTGACGCGGATGAAAGCCGAGATGGGGGACGCCGAGATCCGGGTGGTCGCGACCGGCGGCCTCGCGCCGACGATCGCCGACGCCTCCGAGACGATCGAATCGGTCGACGCGGACCTCACGCTCGAGGGCCTCCGCTTGTTGTACGCGCGTGCGCGGTGACCCACCGCGTCGCGACCGGCGTCGCCCGGGGCGCCGGGTTGACGTGCTCAGCGCCCCCGGATAGCGTCCCGCTCTCTTTCCCCAGGGGGTAACGCAGGAGCATGAAGGTCTTCGAATCCAAGGACATCCGCAACGTCGGCCTCATCGGCCACAAGGCCTGTGGCAAGACATCGGTCGCAGAATCGGCGCTGTGGGCCGCCAAGGTGACGAACCGGCTCGGCCAGACGGCGGCCGGTACGAGCGCGCTCGACTTCGAGCCCGAGGAGGAGAAGCGCGTGATGAGCGTGTCGGTCTCCATCGGCCAGCTCCCCTGGAAGAAGACCAAGATCAACCTCCTCGACACGCCCGGTGACGGCAACTTCCTGAAGGACACGCGCGTCGCGATGCAGGCGATGGACGGCGTCGTGCTGTGCGTCTCCGCGAAGGACGGCGTCGAGCCGATGACGGACCGCGTGTACAACTGGGCCACGGACATGGGCCTGATGCGCGCGGTGCTCATCAGCAAGATGGACGCGGAGCACTCGTCATTCGAGAAGACCCTCGCGGACATCAAGGAGAACCTGTCGAGCGACTGCACCGCGGTGCAGATCCCGATCGGGAAGGAAGCCGGGTTCTCCGGGGTCGTCGATCTGCTCTCGCAGAAGGCCTACATGTTCGGCGACGGCGACCAGGGCGACGTCAAGGAGACGGACATCCCGGCCGACATGGCGGACGCCGCCGAAGAGGCGCGCAACGCGCTCATCGAGGACATCGCGACCAACGACGAAGCCCTCATGGAGAAGTTCTTCGAGGGCACGCTCACGACCGACGAGATCATCGGCGGCCTGAAGAACGCGATGTCCGAGGGCCTGATCGTCCCGGTGTTCTGCGCGAGCGGTCTGTTGAACCGCGGCGTGACCACGCTGCTCGACTTCCTCGTGGACGCGTTCCCGAACCCGCTCGAGGCCAAGCCGTACGAAGGGCGCGAGGGCGACGCCCGTGAGCCCAAGGCGGACGGCCCGGTCACCTGCCTGTGCTTCAAGACGGTCGTCGATCAGCACGCGGGCAAGATCTCGGTGATGCGCGTCCTCTCCGGCACAGCGACGAGCGACCCGACCCTCGAGAACAACACGCGCTCCAACGGCACCAAGGAGCGCCTCGGAAGCATGAACACGATCGTCGGCAAGAAGCTCGACGGCGTGGACGCGGCGCCGGTCGGCGACATCATCGCGGTCACCAAGCTCAAGGACACGCACACGGGCGACACGCTCAGCGAGGACGGCTGGGTCGCGAAGACGGTCACGCTCGCGGCGCCGCTGATCTCGCGCGCGGTGAGCGCCGGTGAGAAGGGCGGCGAGGACAAGATCAGCGCCGCGCTCCACCGCATCGTGGAAGAGGACCCGGGCCTGTCGCTCACGCGCGACGAGCGCACCGGACAGATCCTCCTCAACGGCACGGGGCAGCAGCACGTGGAGGTCGCCATCGAGAAGATGGAGCGGAAGTTCGGCGTGAAGGCCGAGCTGTCGCTGCCGCAGGTGCCGTACCTCGAGACGTTCACGGTCCCGGTGAAGAACGTCGAAGGGAAGCACAAGAAGCAGACCGGCGGCGCCGGCCAGTTCGGCGTCTGCTACCTCGACTTCGAGCCGACGGAGCGCGGCTCGGGCTTCGTCTTCGAGGACGCGATCGTCGGCGGGTCCATCCCGCGGCAGTTCATCCCGTCCGTGGAGAAGGGCTGTGTCAACGCGATGCGGCGCGGCGTGATCGCCGGCTTCCCGCTCGTGGACGTGAAGGTCCGCCTGTTCGACGGGAAGTATCACCCGGTGGATTCGAAGGACATGGCGTTCCAGCTCGCCGCTTCGAAGGCCTTCAAGGCGGCCGCGCCGAAGGCGCGCGCGGTGCTCCTCGAGCCCATCATGAACATGGAGGTCCTCGTCCCCGAGGAGAACATGGGCGACGTGATGGGTGACGTGAACACGCGGCGCGGGCGCGTGCTCGGTTCGGAGCGGGTCGGCAAGTACATGTGCATCAAGGCGCAGATCCCTTACGCCGAGATTCAGCAGTACGAGGCGACGCTCCGCTCGATGACCCAGGGTCGCGGCTCCTTCACGATGGAGAAGTCGCACATGGACGTCGTCCCCCCGAACATCCAGGAAAAGATCATCAAGGAGACGGGCTTCGTCGCCACGGACGACGACGACTAGTCCATCGAGACGCGCATGAGCGAGACCGAGCAGGCGGGTTGTCCGATCCCCGAGGGGGATCTGAGCCCGAACGTGGCCAAGAACGTCGGCGCCAAGGCGCCGGCGCCGCTCAAGATGATGACGGCGCGGGGCCTCGCTCCGCTGCCGCCGCGTGATCTCGTCACGGCGCAGTACGTCCTGACGTTCGACGGCGACGACAAGGTCGCGCAGTCGGCGGCGGGCGCGCTGGCCAACCTCGACGCCCGCATCGCGAACGCGGTGCTGGCGGACTCCGCGCTCAACCCGCACGTCCTGGGCTACCTCGCGGGCGCGCTCGCGACGAACGACGCGTACGCCGAGAAGCTCCTCCTCAACCCGAAGACGCCGACCGCGGCGTTCGTGAAGGTCGCGGAGGTCTGCTCCGAGGCGATCGCCGAGATCATCGCGAACAACCAAGCGCGCATCCTCGAGGTCCCGGACATCGCGCGGGGGCTCACGCAGAACCCGAACGCGCTGCGGTCGAGCATCGATCGCGTCATCGACTTCCTCGTCCGTAACGGCGTCATCCTCGAGGGCGTCCGTCACTTCGAGGAGGCGCTGCTCCGCCTCAACGGCGCCGAGCGTGCGAAGGCGGCCGACAAGGTCGCCCTGCCCTTGCACCTGATCGACGAGCAGTTCCTCACCGAAGAGGAAAAGCGCGAGCGGCGCCTGATCGACGACGACGAGGAAGCGGGCGACGACGACTCGAAGGACTCGCTCCACGACCTCCTCCGCTCGGCCAACATCGCAATGAAGGTGGCGCTCGCGACCAAGGGGACCAAGGCGATCCGCTCCGAGTGCCTCCGCGACACGAACCGCCTCGTCGCGATCGCCGCGATCACCTCACCGGCGATCACCGAACAAGAGGTCATCGCGGCCGCGCAGTCCCGCACGGTCCACCAGGACGTCATCGCGCACATCTGCCGCGACAAGCAGAACAACTGGATCCGGAACTACCAGGTGAAGAACGCGCTGGTGAACAACCCGAAGACGCCGCTCCCGGAGGCGATGCGCCTGGTGCCGTCGCTCAACCCGCGCGACCTGCGCATGACGGCGAAGTCGCGGAACATCCCGGCCGGCGTCCGCAACCTCGCCCAGAAGCTCGTCAAGACGAAGGCGCGCTAGGCCGCGCCGGTCGGTCGCAGGCGAGACTTGCGCTCGCCGTCGAGAGACCGGAACCGGGTCAGGCGTCGGCTTCTTCGATCACGTCGCTCGCGTCGACCAGGGACGCGTCGCTCTCCTGGAGCAACGACACCGCGATCGAGAGGGCCTCGCGGGCCTTCGAGCGGGTCTCCTCGTCCTCGCGGATGCGGGCGTAGGCGCGAGAGGCGCGGTCCTCGGTGTCCCGGAGCTTCTGCTGGAGCGACCGGATCTCGCCGTCGCGCGCCTCGACGTCGCTCTCGAGGTCGTCGATGCGCGACGCGAGCTCGGCCACGCGCGCCTCCTTGTCGGAGACCGCCTGCCGCAGCGAGTCGGACTCGGCGGTCGACGCGGACAGCTCGTTGGTGAGCCGCGTGATATCGGAGTTGAGGCCCTGCGCGGTGCGCTTCTGCTCCGCGATCTCCGCGTCGCGCTCCGCGATGGTCTCGGTGAGGCCCGTGACCTCTTCGAGCTTCGCGTTCAACGCGCCGTCGAGCTCGGCTTCGTGGGCGGCGGCCTGGCTGAGCTGCCGGTTGAGATCCTCGATCTGCTGGGTGGAGCTGCGCTCGAGCTCTTCGGCGCGCGCCTCGGCGGCGGCGATCTTGCCCTCGGCCTCCGCGCGGGCGCGGTCCGCGGCTTCGGCCTCCTCCTGCGCCTGGACCACGCGGCCCTCGAGCTCCATCTCCTTGTCGCGGAGGGCGACAATCTGACGGTCCTTCTCGTGGACACGATCGCCCATCTCGAGGAGCTCGTGCTCCTTCGCGTTGAGCTGCTTCTTCACCTCGAGGAGCTCGCGCCCCTGCTGCGCGGCCGTTGGGGGCGAGCTGGCGTTCATCGCCTGCGCCTGCGCCGCGGCGGCCTTCTCGTTCGCGACCGCGATGTCGCGCTCGCGCTCCGCCTTCTGGCGCGCCTCGCGCTCGGCGGTGAGTTGCTTCTTGAGCTCGACGAGATCCTGCGACCCGCCGCTCGCGTCTTCGGCGATCGGCGAGCGACCGACGCTCGTCATCAGCTCGTCTTCCTCGAACGTCTCCGGGAGCCCGGCGGCGCTGTCGAGGGCGAGCGGAGGCGGCTGCGCCTCGAGCTGTTCGATCGCCGAGTCCAGCGCGCCCGGCGGCATGTCGCCGGCGGCCATCGCGATCGTCTCGTCCGCCGAGAACGCCTCGTCGTCCTGCAGCATGATCGGCACGGTGCCGTTCTGCTTCTCGCCGACGTCGACGTAACGCCGAAGCAGGTCGACCAGCACGTCCGGCTCGAACGGTTTCTTGAGGTACTCCTCGGCGCGCGTCTTGAGCTTCTTGTGGTGCTCGAACGTCTCCTGCGTCGCCTCGGCGCTGGTGATGATGAGCGGGACGCCTTTCAGCGTCGCGTCCTTCTTGAGCTTCGCGCAGATCGAGTAGCCGGACATCCGGGGCAGCTCGACGCACAGCACGATCGCGTCCGGGATGTTGATGTGGGCCATGTCCAGGCCGGCTTTGCCGTCACCTGTGAGCGTCGGCTCCACACCGTGTGCGCGCACTTCCTCGGCGAGGCGCTGCGCAAAATCCTCTTCGGCGTCGATGATGAGAACGGAACCCATGGTCGATCGGCCGGAGGCTACGTTGGCCCTTCCCCGGTGTCAAAACGCACAGGCGCCCCGAGATCCGGGGCGCTCGAGACCCTCTCGTCTCGACTAGCGATCGGTGGAGACGGCGAGGTCGATCAGCTCGCTCTGGTCGACGTCCGACACGAGCGAATACACGGTCTGGCCCTGCGACCACGCGACGACGTTGTAGCCGCGGTGCTGGCCCACGAGGAGGGGTTGCCCGTGAACGACGCGCTCCTCGAACCCGGAGGGCATCGCGAAGCGGCGGGGCTTGGGGTACGCGAACAGCGAGATGCGCGCGCCCCGGTGG
>JAUHYN010000461.1 GCA_030426505.1 bacterium
GCGCGGCAGCTCGCGACGCGCCTCGTGGAGCGCGGGTACCTCCCGTTCCTCGATACGTGGTCCGTCGAGGGCGGGCGGATGTTCCAGACGGCGCTGTGGGATCGGATGGCCGACACGGATCAAGTCGTCTTCCTCGATACGCCGGGTGCGTTCGAGAGTCGTTGGGTCGTCGCGGAGTTCGCGCGCGCGAACGAGCTCGGGATCGAGGTGCTGCACTTGATGTGGCCGGGTCGCGAGCCGAACCGCGGAACGGCCATGGCGGAGCGGCTCTACCTGAAGACCTCCGACTTCCTCGGCCGCACGCCGAATCTCGGGCCGAGCGGACGGCTCCGCGCCCCGGCGCTCGCGCGCGCGGTCGACCGCATCGAGACGTTGCGCGCGCGCACGTGGGGCGCGCGGCGCGCCAAGGTGGTCGGCAACTTCCTGCGAGGCGTGAGGAGCCGTCGACCGAAACAGATGCCCACCGGCGAGATTCGCCTGGAGGCCCCAGAGGGCGTCGTATTGCCCGTGCTCGGCACGCCGCGCAGTCAGGACTTCGAAGCCGCGGCGCACCTCGGGGCCCCCGCGTGGGTGCTGTACGACGCGCGCGGCGTCGCTCCGACCCGCCGCCAGCACATCGCCTGGCTGGACAATCACCTCCCCGCGCGCGCACTAGCGTTGCAGGAGGTTTCGTCGTGGCCGAGCAGTCCCTGAGTTCCGTCTTCTTGTCGGCGAGCGTCCCGGATCCGGAACGCGACGCGAAGTACTACAAGACGGGGAACGTCGTTTACATCCGCGAGGCCGTCCGCGCCGTCGCGGAGGGCGTGCTCCCTCGTGCGCGCCTCGTGTTCGGCGGCCACCCCGCCATCACCCCGTTCATCCGGGCGGCGGCGCGCAACGTCGGACACGAGGACCGCGTGAAGGTCTTCCAGACGCGCTACTTCGGCGGCCCCGACGCCACCGAGCTCGGCGAGCTCTCGGACGTCGTCTGGACCGACGCCATCGAAGGCGATTGCGACGGGAGCCTCCTCGTGATGCGAGACGCGATGCTCGACGACGACACGATCGTCGCGGGCGTCTTCATCGGCGGCATGGAGGGCGTCGAAGACGAGTTCGACCTCTTCCGGAAGCGTCACCGCGACAGACCCGCCCTCCCCATCCCGACCACCGGCGCGGCGGCGCTCGCGCTCTTCGAGGCGCACGACCTCCGCCTCGACCCCGATCTGACCGAGGCGCTCGCGGAAGACATCGTCTACGACGCGCTCGTCCAGCGGTGGCTGTGCCCGCTCCTCACGCCCCCGGAGCGCACCGAGCGACCGCACCTGCTGGCGTGACCTCGATCCCCGACGCACGTCGTGGCGCCGCGTCGGTCGCGCTGATCTTCGCCGCCTGCACCGCCCCCGTCGACGACCTCCGGCGCGACGCGCCCGACGTCACGATCACGCCGATCACCAGCGCCGACCGCCTGCAGCTGAAGGGCACGGCGATGCACGAATCCGGCGGCGTGTTGTTCGTGGTGCGCCACGCGTCCGGCGTCCGGATCGGCGGACAACGTGTCATCGACGGGCCGGGCACCACGATCTTCCGCTACGAGGACGGCCTCGTCCGGTGGGACGAGACGCTCGAAGCCGACCTCGAGGTCGTGCGCACGCAGTGGGCGCGCGTGGCGATCGTCTCGGGCGCCTTCACGCGCGCGACCACCATCCTCGGGCGCGCGCTCTTCTCGGGAGGCGGGTTCGACACCTTCGTGGCGCGGAACGGGCTCGGCGTCGACGCGCTCGGCCGCGTCTACGTCGCCGGTCGCTTCCAACTGAGCTTGGACATCGACGGCATCGGCGCGACCGGCGTGGCCGGCGACGACGCGTTCGTCGCGCGCCTCGACGAGGACGGACGCCCCGCCTGGATCCTCCCCCTCGCGACGGCGGGCCGCGACGCGATCAGCGCGCTCGCCGTCAGCCCGACCGAGGGCGCCTACGTCACCGGCACCCTCGACGGCACCCTCGACCTCGGCGCCTTCGAGTTGAGCGCAGATCGACCGAGCCCCTATCTCCTCGAGATCGATCCGTTCGGTCGCCCGGTCCGCGGTCGCGTGTTCGACGGCGACGCGGATCTCTCGGTGCTCGTCGTGGACGAACGGACGCACGACCTGTGGATGGCCGGCACCTTCCGCGGCGCGCTCGCGCTCGACGCGACGTACGCCGCGATCGGTCAGAGCGACATCGTCATCGCCCGCGTCGCGCCCGACTTCTCGATCGAAGCGGCGCGCTACGGCGGCGCGATGGTCGACGTCGTCGAAGCGGCCGCCTTGGATCGGTATGGGCGCCTCTGGCTGATCGGGTCCCTGCGCGGCACCCAACCCCTGGTCCCCGGGCGCCCGGTCGACGACGGCCTCGACGGCTTCCTCGTCGCGCTCGAGCACCCCGCCCTCGTCCGGGACCGGCGCCGCATCGGGGGCGCCGGCGACCAGATCGGCGCCCAGATCGGGGTCGACGCCCAGGGCCGGATTCGCTTCACCGGGGAAACCGACGGGCCCTTCGAGGTCCGCGGCTCGGACCAGATCCCTAGTGATCCCGGCATCTTCCTCGGGATCCTCGACCGCTAGTGCGCGCATGTCCCACATTTCACGCAACGTCTTACAAATCCTTACCGAAACTCAACATGTTCGCAGGGGGACCGTCGAGGACGGCGGACCCGACGCGGACCGGAGAACGAGTGCAACGGCTTCACTTCAACGACGTCAGCTTCGAGGTCCCGCCAGGATGGTCGGACAACAGCGTCGTGACCCTCGCGGGTCGCGACTCGAAGCGCTTCGCGCCGAACGTGGTGGTCACGCGCGAAGCCGGCGTCGAGGGTGAGCTCGCCGCGTACGCGAAGGACCAGGTCCCCGCGATCGCGAAGGCGACGAAGAAGCACGAGCTCATCTCCGAGCGCGAGGAGACGATCGCCGGGCAACAGGGATTTGTGCTCGAGCATCGTTTCATCACGCCGGAGCGCGCCAAGGTGCGGCAGCTCCAGTACTTCGTGCGCAGCGGAGGTGACGTCGTCGTGATGTCGCTGACCTGCGCCGAACAGGAAGTGAAGGGGCGCGCGAACATGCTGCAACGCATGGCCGCGAGCCTCTCGATCGAAGACCGACCGGCGTAAATTCGCGGCACGAGCCGCCGGCGAACACAGGAGTGACGAATGCGACCCGAGCTGAACGGCGTCGGGCGGGGTACTGCCCTGTCCACGCACCATGCCCAAGAGATCTCGTCGGCGCCGAAGGCGACCGTCCCGGGTCACCGCGTCGAAGACGGACAGGACGTCCGCGCGCCTTCGACTTCACAACGCGCGCGCACCAACTCGGGCATCCGCACCCTCGCGCGCCGCATCAAGTCCGCCGGCCTGAAGGGGACGCTCGTCGCGTTGCTCGCGGGGGCGTTCGCGACGAACGCGATGGCGCAGACCACCGTCGGGCAAGGCGTCCCGATGAACCCGGTCTCCGTTCGCGTCGCGCAGCAGAAGGGCCTCGGTGAGAGCGCCGACTCCCTGTCGAGGCTCAGACCCGGTCACACGCTCGACGCGCACCAAGATCGCGCCGGCATTTTGTACCCGTACATCGACGGCTTCCAGATCCCCGGCGACGGCACGAGCAAGCTCGCCATCGAGACGCGCGACGCCCTGTGGCGCATGATCTCCATCGCCGCGCAGGAAGCCGAAGGCACGCCCGACCTCACGAACATGATCCCGACCTCGTCGGTGAAGAGCGAGCTCGTCTGGCAGCCCACCATCGCCGGCGAAGGCGACAACCGCATAAACGTGCTCCCGCTCCTCCTCCCGCAGGTCGCCAAGCCCGACGGCACGCTCGACGAGGCCAAGCTCATGGCCCTCTTCTCGCGCGTCAACAACCCGTCGCCGAGCGCCACCGAACAGAACGTCTTCCTCGCGGAGAACGTCGGCTACCAGAACGGGCGCGCCGGCTACTTCACCTTCAACGCGATCAACCCGGAGCCGATTCAGCCCTTCTCGCAGGCGGGCGTGATGAACCTCCCGCAGCTCATCCTCGACGTGAACGGCACCAAGACCGTCTTCACCATCGGGTCGCTCTGCTACAAGGGCGGCGGCCCGTCGTTCCAGGCGAGCTCGAGCAGCGGCTACAGCTACGGCTACAACGCCGCGCGCCAGAAGACGCCGCTCAACGAGAACGAGTCGCGCCCGATCTACGCCGGCAACTCGACGTGGGGCCTCTTCGACTACGAAGCCAACTCGCCCGCCAACGAGAACGGCTGGATGCTGCTCGACGCCGGCGCGTACGCGGGCGTGTCGATCATGCAGTTCAAGCTGAACGAGCTCGTCGACTACGACCTCGATCAGTTCGGCAAGCCGACCGGCGCGCCGCACGCGATCTCCGTCGACCAACTCCAGAAGGACGGCCGCGTCTCCTCGAGCGCCACGCCGTCGCTGCTGTGGCGCGCGTTCGCGACCGAGTATCGGCTGTCGGCGTTCAAGAGCCCCGAGCACGGCAAGGCCGTCCTCGAGCACATGCAGCGCCTCTTCGCGCGCGACGCCGTGTTCGACTACATCGCGAACGACGCGACGCTCGCCCCGCAGTGGGCGGCCGCGACCGAAGCGGTGTCGAACGGCGACGACGCGGCGAAGATGGAAGCCGTCTTCGACCGCGCGCTCGAAGGGCTCAACGCCCGCATCTTGGCCGGCGAGCACACCATCAAGGCGCCCATCACGCGCGACGCCGAGGGCGTCCCGCTCGTGTCCGCGAAGGACTACGTCAACATGGCGATCCAGCGCTCGGCGCGCAACGTCGTCGTGCTGCACAAGCTCGGCCTCAACCACGGCTCGATCGCCGCGGGCGGCGACAACATCAACGCCGCTTGGCAGATGGTCGACCTCGATCACCTCGACAAGGCGCACGGCTCGATGCCGGCGGACCCCAAGGACCACCGCAACGTCGCCGAGATGACCGCGAACCTCCAGGAGATGATCGACGACCTGAAGGGCGCCGTCCCCGAGCTCGCCCCGTTCGACGGTGAGATCCGCGACCTCCTCCTGCAGGCCATCGACCGCGAAGCCCCGGTCTTCGGCAAGCAGCCCGCAAGCGACGACCGAGGGTAGTTCGAGTTGACGCGCATCCAGGACACGCGGCGCTCGGCGCTCCCCCCGCCTGCGGACGACGCCGCGGCCGCCGCGTTCCTGCGCGAGAACGCCGCCACGATCCGCGGCTTCCGCGCGCACCGTAAAGACGGCGAGGCCTTCTCCCGCTTCGCCACGACCTCCCACTACGGCGACATGATGGCCGCCGTGCGCCGCGCGGCCGTCGCGCTGCGCGCCGACGAAGGCAACCACGAAGCGCGCGCGCTCATCGAACACGTCGCGGCCGCCCTCGACGTCCCCGCCCCGGACCTCTTCGGCCTCGACGCCGTCCCCGCGCACCTCGTCGCGTCCGGCCGCTGGCGCCCGCGTTCGGTCAACGTCGACCTCATCGACCCCGACGAGAGCGCGCGCCTCGCACCCGAGTCGAAGTTCCAGGCCTCGCTCAACCACTTCTCCGAGAAGGTCCTCCCCAAGACCCGCGCGGTGAAGGTGCAGGGCCTCTACCCCGCGTACATGGTCGCCGGCGCGGTCACGCCCGTCGTCGGCGCGGTCGGCCGCACCGTCGCCACGCCGATGAGCGCCGCCGCGAAGGAGGTCCGCGGGTGGAGCGACGAGCTCGCCGACGAAGTGCAACTCGCCTTGCGCCGCATCCGCGACGCGACCTCCGCCTCCGGGTTGAAGATGAGCGACATCAAGAAGCTCCACCCGGTCGAGCAGCGGATGATGATCATGACCGGCCAGGCGCTGCACGGGATGGCGCTCGACGCCGAGATGTTCGTGCAGTGGGCGCGCGATCCGAAGTCCGTCGAACTCCCGAAGGGCCTCGCCGCGCGCATCAAGAAGTGGGCGTCCTCGAGCCTCGACGGCCTCGCGCGCTTCCTGAAGGCGACCGCGTCCGGAGTGAAGACGCTGACCGACGAAGACTCGTGGCGCACCTTCTCCGTCCACGCGCAGTTCGGCGGCGGCGTGGAGAAGTTCTGGGTGTCGGCCCGCGGCGGCGTGTCGCTGATGTTCCCCACGCTCGAACAAGTGCAGCGCGACGGAGAAGTCGTGATGCAGGTCGTCCCGCGCCTCAAGATCCGCCGTCTCCTTCGCCTTGCGCCAGCCCTCGATCAGCGAGCAGACGATGTGATCCAGTTTGTCGGCATAGCGCTCGATAACCAGACGGTATCAAGAATGATGGTGACTCTGGAGGAGTCTCCGCAATTGCGCGATGTCGATCTGGACTACACCAAGAAGTTTACTCGCGATGGGGTTAACCTGCAGGAATTTTCCCTGTCTGCAAAACTATCGGATCCTCTCAAGCGCGATGAGGAAAAGGTGGCGGAAGATCTGGCGAAAGCAGAAAAGAGAGCCGCAGACGTCCCGAATCGCACGGAGGTGAAAATCGAAAAACTTGAGCGAACCACCGAGGGTGCGGCGGCTCCGGCCGAAGAGGGGAATGAGGAAGAAGTTGTGGAAGAGCAGCGGGTCAAGAAGAGTGAAGCTGAGAGCGCAAGAGAGAAGATCTCAAACGCACTTAAGCAGCTCGAGGCTGCTTAAATCCAAAATAGTAATATAATAGGATAAAGAATTAAAAAAGACTGTATGAATTGTAAGTACAAGTATGGGAGCTTTTAGTTTCGCTGACTCCAACAGAACATGAATGTCCAAGATAGATGTATTAAAGTTTTCCTCATCTTCATGATCTTCATGTTCTGGATTACCGATATTG
>JAUHYN010000462.1 GCA_030426505.1 bacterium
TCAACGTCACGCGCTCCGACAGGCAGTCGACGTCGACGTCGTTTGCGGAGATCACGGGACAGCGCTTCGAGGACCTCACGTACTACATGACGCACGAGCCCGCGTGGCACATGATCAGTCAACGCGCTGCGCCCGTGCAGCAGGCGACGGCGTCCTTTGCCGAGCTGCGCTGCTTGCCGGGCGCGCGCGTCTGCGAGGTGTCGTACGCCGGCGACGAGCTCACGGGCGCCAACTCGCTCATGTGCGGTGCGGCCACGCCGGGCCTCGGTGGCAACGGCGCCGATGGTCTCTGCAATAGGCGGCCCGTCAGCGCTGCCGATCACGGCTGGCGCGGCTATCGACGCACGATGCTCGACACGTGCAGCGGCGTGGAGCGAGCGCGCGACCGCCTCACGTGCGTGGCCGACGTCGACGCCTTCTTTGGCTGCGGCGGGCCGAACTCGTCCGTGACCTTTGTGCAAGTGTCGCACGTGCGCGACTCGCCGCCGAATAGCGTCTATCGCATCTCCGGCACGGTGCTGCTCGGCGAACGATGGTTCCGCGCACTCGGCGGCGACGTCGGCTGCCTCGGCAACGAGACGGAGCTCGTCATACGAGGGCCGCAGTGCACGAACGACACGATTCCCTGGGTCTTCGACATGGTGAGTGCAGCAGCCACGGGCATCGTCATTGAAAGGCGTGAGCATGCATGAGCATGCAAGCATGCGGCACGATCACTTGGGTAGTTTGATGCAGCGTGCTCGTCTCGTCCATCTCACGCACGCGTGCGTCTCTCTCAGGACAATCTTCGTCTCGCCTTCCCGAACGTGGCGAACGTCAACTCGCTGCTCACGTCGCGCACGTACACGCTCGCCTCCTTCTTCTCGGCCGACGGCGACGACGGCATGAGCGACGCGGCCATTGAGAATCGCACGTCGTCGCCGAACACGACGTGCACGCGCGTCGGCCTCGGTCAATTCGTGTGCGACGTCGTCGACGACACGGGCAACGTGACGCGCGCCGTCGTCGAGACGGACGTGGCGCGACGACTCGCCGGCGTCGCTGGCACACTCGGTGGCGAGTACTCGGATCCACTGGCGTACACGTGTGCCGCCTCCGGTGACGGCTCAGCGAACTCGACGCTGCGTCCGTGCGTCGAGACGCTCGTGCGCGACTTTCGGGTGAACGAGAGCCTCTGCGAGGGCAACTCGTCGCTCGCCACGTCGCCCATCTGCGCGCCCACGTGCCGCGAACGCCTCAACTTGCGCTTCATCTTCTCGCTTGGCGTCGTGTCGAGCGAGACGACGAGCTGTCAACCGGCCTTTGGCAATAGCTCCCAGTCGTCGCTCATCAACGACGTGGCGGGCGTGAGCGTCGACGACACGAGGCGGCAGCGACTCGAGAACATCGAGGAGTCGTACTCGAAACAGGTCTTCGACGTGTCCAAGAATGAATCGGGACTCTGAGCATGCTGCTGTTCATTACCGTGAATGGATCATTCGATCGTCGTCGACGCGCCGTCGACACACGTCAGCCGCCACCGACGAGCGAGCGCGATGAGCGCTGCTCGTCGTCAACGTCCTCGAAGACGACGACGACGACGACGACGACGACTCGATGTTGGCGAAGTGCTTGCCGTCGTCGTTTCGCTCGCTGTCCTCTGCAGCGTCTCCTTTCCTCTTGTCATCAGCGGTGCGTCGTCGTCGTCGCCTGCGTCGTCCTTGCCGACGTCGAGGCGGATCGCGGTCTTGCCGTCCTTGAAGGCGCCGTTGGCGACGAGGTCCGGCGGGTTGAACTTCTCCCACGCGGGATCGTCCGCGCCCTTGAAGTGGTCGCGCCGCACGAGGCCCTCGGCGTTCTTGTCGAGGACGCCGCCGCCGTGCTGCAGGTCGAGGAGGCCGGCCGTCGCGCCCGCCGAAGCGAACTTGCCCGGGTGGCGCGCGGCGAGCTGCATCGCGCCGAAGCCGCCGTACGACATGCCGTGGATGCTGAGGCGATCCGGGTCGCCCGCGAGGTCGCCGGTCGCGTGGGCGATCAACTCGAAGACGTGGCCTTCGAAGTCGCGCTTGCCGCGCTTGCCGAAGTCACCGCCGTGTTTGTCGTAGTCGAACCAGAGGCTGTCGGTGGCGTCCGGGATCACGACGATCATCTTCTGCGCGTCGCCCTGCATCGTGGCGTCGAGCGTCTGGATGAGGCCGCCGGCGGAGGTCCACGCGGACAGCTCGTTGCCGCGCCCCGGGAGCATCACGAGCACCGGGTACTTCTCTTTCGAGTCCGGGTCGTAGCCGGGCGGCAGGTAGGTCGCCATGCGGACCTTTCCGTCCAGCGCCTTCGAGTCGATGGTCGAGACGAACAGCGTGCCGTGGTTCGGGCCCTGCTTCTGGAGCGTCTTCGGGATCCCGGCGGCGCGGCTCCCGGCGGACGGGAACTTCTCGAGCGGGTTCGCCGTCGGCGCGAAGCGGTACCACTTCCCGTCGACGCTCACGATCGGCGCCGGGAGGCTCCGCCGCGTCACCGGGCCGTCGGAGATCGCCGTGCGCAGGTCGCCGCGCGCGAGCGTGCCGGTCGAGTACTTGCTGTAGTTGACGCGGATGTCGGCCTTGCGGAGCGCCGCGAGCATCCCGAGCTCGGCGCGTTCACGGCACGCGTCGACCGACTCGCCCTTGTTGCGCATCGGCACGACCACGATCGTGTCGTCGCGCGCGGCGCCGCCCTTCGTGGCCAACTCCTGGACGACGGAGGTGAAGCTCCGCGTCGACGGAGGGATGAACGTCGCGACCTCGTAGGAGGGATCGCGCCCGCGATCGAAGTTCGGCGGGACGATGACGGCGTACGGGCCGGCGTCGCTCTTCGCGAGCATGACGACCGGGCGATCCACGTCCTTCAGCTTGTCGAGATCGGAGCGGCTCGGGAGCCCGCCGAGCTTGCCGAGGACCTCGTCGTCGAGCTTGGCGGCCGCGACGACGTCGGAGTCGAAGCGCTTCGCGACCACCACGCCGGTCGTGGTCTTCTTCAGCGCCTCCGAGAGGCGAGGGGCCCACGAGAACCCGGAGCCCTTCTTGCCCTTCTTCTTCTTGCCCTTGCTCTCGACGTCCGCGCGCGAGAAGTCGCCGAGGCCCGACGGCTTGTCTTCGAGGCGATCGCTCGAGTCGGTCTTGCGCTCGGTGAACGGGACCAGGTCGAGCTTCTTGCTGCTCGCCGAGAACGCCTCCGCGAGGTACGGCTGCAGGTCGCTCTGGAGGATCGCCTCCGCGAGCTCGTCGTGCTCCTTCGCGCTCATCGCGCCCGAGCGGTGCTCGAGGCGCTCGAGCATCACGACGATCTTGCCGTCGGCGCCCGGGATGTCCGCGAGGCGGTTCGCGAGGCGGTCGTTGCTGAGCGCCTCCGCGATCGTCGTGCCCGGCGGCCGGTCGGGCGTGAGGCCGACGACGTCGTACTTCTTGTCGGGATCGAAGTTCGCCGGGAGGCTCACGTAGAAGCGAACGTTGCGCTCCGCCGACTTCGAGAACAGCTGCGGGATGAAGCCGACGCGGTGGCCCACGCCGCCGAGCTCGGACAGGAGCGACTCGGGCGGGAGCGAGCCCTCGCGCTGCGGGGCCTCGTTGATCATCAGCCCACGCCACTTGTGGTGGCCTTCGAGCTTCAACACCTTGAACCCGGTCGCGGTCTTCGGATCCGGTGCGAGCACCGTCAGCGGATCGCGCGTCGCGTTCAGCTTGCTCGCGAGCTCGCGTGACTCTTCGGACATGTGACCACGCAGCGCGTAGTCGCCTCCTCGGTGACGTTGGATCTCAGGCATGGGTGGACTCTCTTGGTACGAGGCCCGCGAGGACGCAGGCCGTCTGGAGATCGACCTGCGCCTCGAGGCTGGGGTGCCTCAGCGCGAAGTCGCTTCGAATGGAGCGGATCGTGTCGTCGACGACGCCCTGCAGCGTCGCCCGGGCCGCATTGGGGCGCGGCGCGCTCTCGAGGAGCGTGAGGCCGCGCGCTGCGAGGGCCGCGCGGCGGCGGAGGATGTTGAGGTCGTTCTCGAGGACGTTGCCCTCGGTCGCGGGCGCGTCGCCGTAGCGTGCGAGGTCGCCGCGCATCGCGTTGGTCGCGGCGCGGCCGGTGTTCATGCTGGCCTCGAACGCCTCCACCTCGGCGGCGGGGACGCCGGCTTCGGCGAGCGCGGCCGACCAACCGGCGGCCTCGGCGTAGACCCCTTCGAGCGCGGACGCGAAGCGGAGCTCTTCGTCGACGCGGCTCCTGTCGATCGGCGTCATCGAAGAGATGCGCTTGTCGTAGCAGAGCGGGATCTCGCTCACGAACGCGAGCGGGCAGTCGTTCCGCTGCGTCACGTACTGCATCGAGTTGAGCTTGAACTGCGCGGCCTGCGCGCTCGCGCCGCCGGCCGCGAAGAAGGCGGCCATCTCGTCCTTGGTCGGCGCGGTCATCAACCCCGGGCCGAGGCGGTGGAAGCCTTTCTGTCCGAAGCGATCCTTGTCGTGGAGCGGGAGGCCCTTCGCGGCGATGCGATCCTGGACGAAGCGCACCTTGCCGATCTCGCCCTCGAGATCGCCCATCAACAGGAACAGCGCGCCGCCGCCGATGAACATGGAGTGGAGGCTGACGTAGTGATCGATCTTTCCGATGCGATCGAACCAGCCCGCGATCGCCGCGTTCTCCGGGCGCACCGCCTGCGACGGATCGCTCGGGAAGCCGAACTCTACGTCGTCCTTCGGGACGTCGCGCCGAACCTGCGAGAGGTACGCTCCGAGGTCCGGGCGCGGGCCCCACGACGGGAGCCACGACGCGTTCGCTGCGGAGCCGTCCGGGTTCGCCATCGGGACGAAGTGAAAGGTGGCTTGCTCGCAGAGCGCGGCGAGGCGCGGGTCCGTCGCGAGCCGCTGAGCGAGGTGCAGGCACGTGACGGTGCCGACCGGCTCGTCCGGGTGCGCGCCGGCCATCGCGACCACGTTCTTCGGGCCCTTGCCAACCGACAGCGCGTACAGCGGGCGGCCCTCGCGCGAGTGACCGATCGTCTCGACCTTCACGCCGGCCTTCGCGAGCGCGTCGATCTTCGCTTCGACTTGGTCGGGAGCGAGGAGCTTCACCGCGTTGGTCTTCGGCGACAGCGCTCCGAGGAAGCGCGCGATGCCGCGCTCGGACGGGAGCGTGAGCGGACCATCCGCGACGACCGCCGCCGGCCGCTGACCGGCGGGCGTCGTCGTCGTCGTCGTCGTCACCGGCTCTTTGACCCCGCCGGGACCCTTGGTCCGCGAAACGCTCATGACATCGCCGCTCGTTCCATCGCCTCTCGTTAGATTGCGTACGGCGATCCCAAGTGGTGCTGCAGGAGCGCGCGCATCACCAACGCGGCGCGTCCGTCGGAGTCCTCGCCGAGCTGTTCGCCGATCCGCTTCGGATCGATCGGCTTGCGCAGCCGCGCGACGACCTCACCGCCGTCGAACGGACGGACGTCGTGCGTGTCCTGCAGCGTCACGGGAACGACGACCGCGCCGGTGTTCTGCGCGATCAGCGTAGTGCCGGCCGCCACGTAGCGCGGCTCGCCCTGGATCGTGCCGGTGCCCTCCGGGTACGTGATGAGGAAATTCTTCCCGTCCTTGAAGCCGTCATGCACCTTCGCGGCGGTCACCACGAGGGTGTCCGCAGTGATGATGGCGCCGTTGTCCGGACCGAACGCCTCCTGCGCGCGGACATCGAGCGGGCTCCCGCCGCGCACGATGTACATGAAGTCGTCATCGCCGACCGGCAGCGCCGACATCGCGACGAAGCGATCGATCGCGCCCGAGCGGTGCGTCAGCGCGAAGACCACCTTCCGATCCTCGGGGAGGTTCTGCTGCCCTTCGAGGCGGACGGACAGGCCGTTGTCCTCGAGGAACGACGCGGCCGCCTTCTTGAGGTACGCGCCCATCGTGCTCGACGGGTCGACCTTCTCCTGCGTGTAGTGCGGATTGTCCCAGCCGTCGTTCACGTGGCGCAGGCGCGTGTCGAACGCGTGCTGCGAGACCGGGATCCCGGCGTCCTCGAGTTTGTCGCGCGCCGACTCCAACGCGCGGAGCGCGGTCCACGCGAAGCTCGCGACTTCGCGCTCGTTGCGTGAGGTCGTCTTGCCCGAGGCGAGGCGCTCCGACGCACCCTCCGCGAGCTTGTCGATCGCGGCGTGCGCGGCGTGCAGGCCGAGCTTCAGCTTCGGTGACTCGTGTTGCTCGAGCGCCTTCGTCTCTCCGCGGAGGCCGCCGATCAGCTTGTCCGCGTCGAGCATCGCGCGCGCGCGCTCGACGAGGTCGAACAGCGGGAGGTGCTTCTCCTGCCGGACCGCGTCGTCGCACCCGGCGAGCTCGCGCATCGTCGGCGCCGCGTTGCGGAGCGCGAGCGCCAGCTGGCTCTTCACGTTCTCGAGCTCGACGGGGATCGGGAGCTTGGTCACCGCGCGGATGCCGCGCGAGAGCTGCTCGGCGAGCGCGCCCGCTTTCGGCTCCAGGTCGGCGAACGCGCCCGAGATTGCGCCTTCGTTCTTCGCGCCTTTCGCGGCGAGCGCCGAGGCTTGCGCCGCGGCGAACCTCGCCTTCGGCACCTGCGCCGGCGGCACGGAGACGTACGTCAGGCCGAGCTGCTGCACGAGGCGCACGGAGCTCGGGTCGCTGCCCTGCGCGCCGCAGATCCCGGACGGCTGCTCGCCGACCGCGTCGGTCGCACCGAACTCGGCCACGCGCATCATCTTCCCGACGGTGTCCGGGTCGAGCATCTTGCTCGGGTCCGCGGCGAGCGCGCCGTTCGCGATGAGCTCCGGGATG
>JAUHYN010000463.1 GCA_030426505.1 bacterium
ACACCAAGCAGACGGCCTGCCGCCCCGACGGCACGCGCGCGATCGGCCAAGCGTGCTCCGAGGCCGACGCCTGCATGGCCGGGGGCGTGTGCGTCCCGCTCGTCGACGGCAACGGCAACGCGATCCCGCCGACGTGCTACCAACCGTGTGACGTCGGCAACCCGAGTTGCATGAGCGGTACCTGCGTCGAGGTCGGGCTCCCCGCGGGGCTGTGCCTCGGTGGCTGACCGACGCGCGCTCGCGTTCGCCGCGCTCCTCACCGCGTGCGGCACCGAACCCACCGAGGGCCTCGGGGTCGTCCGCGACGGCGGCGCATTCTTCGACGGCGGCCCGCGGGTCTACGACGCCGGGCCCCCGCGCGACGCCGGCCCCCCGCGCGACGCCGGACCGCCCCGCGACGCCGGGCCCCCGCGCGACGCCGGGACACCCGACGCCGGCGACGTCCCCTGCACGAGCGACGCGGAGTGCGCGCCCGACGGGTGGTGCCGCGCGACGATGTCCGGGTCGCGCGCGTGTACGCCGTGGGCTGGCGAAGGCGAGCGGTGCGGCGGCGACACCGCGCCGTGGGCGCAGGAGCGCTGCGCCCCCGCGTTGATCTGCTTCGACAGCATCATCAGCAGCGCGCCCGGCAACTGCGTGATCGACACGACCGTAGGCGCGCTCGCGAACGCGTCGACGCGCTTCGACCAGCACGCGGTCGGCCTCGGCGCGTTCGACGTCGTGATCGGCCCGGTGAGCTGCACGCTCCGGCCCTGCACGCCCGAGGACCCGTGTTGTAACGACTGCGAGGGCGAGCTTCAGGGCGTCGACCGCGTGGGCGCCGGAGGTGCGCCGCGCCTCTCGCTCGTCGCGCCGGACGGTTCGCGCTACCTGTGCGCCGGCGACGAGTGCAACTGGCAGGACCAGTGTGAGCTCGAACCCGGACCGTACCGCGCGTGGGGGTGGTTCGGCGCGGGCCCGCCGCCGACCCTGAACGTCGAGCGCATCGAGCCGCGCCGCTGACACCTGGTCGTATACGCCGCGTTATCGGATCGCTGGATTGCGGCGGTCCGGGGTGCGTAACGTAACGAGACGATGTTTCGCGTTCGCTGGGTCACCGTCACGTTCATCGCGCTCGGCGCGTGTGCGGAGGCGCCCGACGTCGCCCAGAGCACGGCCGCGAACTCCACGTGCCACACCGCGTACACCGCGTACCTCAGACAAGACGGCCCGTACTGCGGACTCGACAACTTCGGTCGCGCGATGCGCTGCGATCCCGGCGACCGCTGCACGAACATCCAGACCGGCGGCGGCGACTGTTGCGGCGACGTCGCGTGCGGCGAGACGTACACCGCCTATCAGTTCGGCGGCGGCCCGCCGTGCGGCCTCCTCCCCGCCGGCACCCTCACCAGCCAGATCCGCGACATCGACACGTTCTGCGAACCCGGCGACCAATGCACCGGCTCGCGCGGCGGCAGCCTGAACGGGCGCGAGTGTACCGTCGTCCAGACCCACAACCTGGCGATGGGCGTCCCCGTCGCGCCGACGTACAGCCCGTACCTCCTCGCGGGCGGCCCGAACTGCGGCTTCTGGTTCGCGAGCACCGGCCCCAACTCCACCGTCGTGCAGGAGCTGTTCTGCGAAGTCGGCGACACCTGCCTCAGCGGCGGCCTCTACGGGCTGTGTGAATCGAACGCGACCCAGATCTGCGCCGGCATGAGCACGCCGCCTCCGCCGCCCCCGCCGATGACGGTCGCGCCCGTCGCGGTCTGCCAGGACCTCACGCTCGTCTCGAACGAGACCTGCGCGGGCTGCGCGTCGGTCGACGCGGGCTCGCACGACCCCGACAGCTCCACGTTCACGATCACCGAGAGCCCCGCGTGCGACTTCGCGCTCGGCGCCACGGTCGTCACGCTCACGATCGTCGACGGTGACGGACTCTCGGACTCCTGCACGGGGACGGTCACGGTCGTCGAAGACGAGCCGCCGGTCATCGTCGCCGAGGACGCCGCCGCCGAGTGTGCCGCACCGGAAGGCACGCCGGTCACGCTCGTCGGGTCGGCCACGGACAACTGCGACCCGTCCCCGGCGCTCGTCAATGACGCGCCCGCGCGCTTCCCGCTCGGCGTCACGCAGGTCGAGTGGACCGCGACCGACGCGAGCGGCAACAGCGCGCAGACGAATTCGACCATCACCATCACGGACACCACGCCGCCCGTCGTCACGGTCGCCGGCGCCGACGATCTGTGGCCGCCGAATCACAAGTACGAAGCGCTTTCGCTCGAGGACTGCGGCGTCACGATCGTCGACGTCTGCGAGGGCGAGCTCACGCTCGAGGAAGCGAACGCGACGATCCTCTGCGTCACCTCCGACGAACCCGAAGAGGTGAACGGCAACGGCGACGGGCACACGTACCAGGACATCGTGATCACCGGAGACCGCACCTTCGAGGTCCGCCGCGAGCGACAGGGCGCGAGTGACGGGCGCGTGTACGAAGTCACCTTCGAGGTGACCGACGGCAGCGGCAACGTCGCGCAGGCGTCGTGTGCGATCGGCGTCCCGCATGACCAGTCCCCGGGCACCGTCGCGATCGACAGCGGCGACGTTTACACCGTCTGTCGCTGAGCGCGCTCACAACTCGCGCACGCACCGGGCGCGTGCCATCGTAACGGCGTGTGTCGTCGCGCTCTTCTGGTCCTGACGCTCGCGCTCGTCGGCTGCCCCGAGGAACCTGCGACCGCGCCCGACTCCGGCGTCGCTGCGGCGTCTTCGGTTCGCACCGAGCGCGACGCGGGATCGACCGCCGTCGTGGCCGCCGCGCGCCCCGCGTGGGTCGACGTCGACGCCTCGTTCGAAGCGCGCAAGCTCTCGGCGACCGGCAAGGTCCGGGGTATCAAGAACCCGGGGCTGCGCCGCGCCACGGCGGACAACCGGGCGCGCGCCGCGATGTCCTCGCGCTACCAACGCTTCATCGCGAAGCTCGGCGCAGAGCTCGCGGGCGACACCTTCGACCCGAAGCCGTTCGCGGCGTCGCTCATGAGCGGCGTCCAGATCGTCGACCACTGGGAGGACGCTTCGAACGACGTCTTGTACGCGCGCGCCGAGCTCGACTTCGCGCCGTTCTTCGAAGCGATCGCGAAGGACGCGTCGGTCCCGGCCGAGGAGCGCGAGCGCCTGTTGGCCGCGGCCGAGCGCGCCTGGGAAGGCCTCGACGAAGACTGAGCCGGAGCGCGTTTTTTCCCTGCGCGCCCGCTTCCCTCTATCCTCGAGAGCGTGACCGTCGCGTCGATGTTCGCGCGCGAAGACGCGAAGCTCGCGCTCGTCCTCGCGGGCGGCGGCGCGCGCGGCGCGTACGAAGCGGGCGTGCTCGCGTACGTCGCGGACCACCACCCCGAAGTGCTCGATCGGGTCCGCGTGATCACGGGCTCGAGCGTCGGCGCGGTGAACGGCGTGTTCCTCGCGTCGCACGGCCTCACGCGCGACGCGGTCACGGCGCTGGTGTCGCTGTGGCAGAGCCTCTCGATCGATCAGGTGATCGGCGTGGCGCGCCTCGACATGCTCCGCCTGTTCGGCGCGGCGCCGCTGCGGCTGGTGAGTCGCTCCGCGCGTTCGCCCGCCGTCGGTGTCCTCGACGGCAGCGGGCTGTGGCGCCTCCTCGCGCGCGAGATCGACTGGGAGGGCCTGCACGACAACGTCGCGCGTGGGCGCTTCGACGCGGTCGCGATCCTCGGGACCGACATCGCGACCGGGCGCACGCACGTGTTCACGGAGGCGACGGACCCGAGCAAGGTCCACCTCGTGAAGCCGGACATGGAGCTGGTCCCCACGCGCATCTCGCGACCGCACGTGCTCGCGTCCGCCGCCATCCCGCTCCTGTTCCCGCCGATCCGCGTGCGCGGGCGCTGGTACATGGACGGCGGCGTCCGCAACAACACGCCGTTCTCTTCCGCGCTCCACCTCGGCGCCGACGCGCTGTTCGTCGTGGATGTTCACGGCACGAACCAGGCGCGTGACGCCTCCGACTTCCCGGGCATCGGCCAGATCGTCGGCAAGCTCCTCGACGCGATCTTCCTCGACCGCGTCGAGTTCGATCTCGATCGGCTGCGCCGGATCAACGACGTCGTCGCCGCGGCGGAGGACGCCGGCGTGCTCGATCAGGTGCGCGCCGCGCTCGAGGCGCGCGGGCGACCGGCCTACCGGTTCATCCCGCACGTAGTCGTGAAGCCGACCGCCGACCTCGGACGCATCGCGGCGCAGCACGTCGACAACTTCTCGGGGCGTTGGTCGTTCATCCGCGTCCTCGACGCGCTGTTCGAGGACGACGCGAAGTCTTCCGGCGACGCCGCGAGCTTCCTCTTCTTCGACGGCGGGTTCGCGACGGAGCTGATCGAGATCGGCCGGCGCGACGCGGCCGCGGTGTTCGGCGCGCCCTGAGTCAGAACCGAGCGCAGAGTTCGACGGTCTCGATCTCTCGCGGTGACAGACACGCCTCGAGACTCGGCGGTTGGCGCGGACAGTAGGTCGCGAAACACAGCCCGTACGTGCGGTAGACGTCGAGGCAAGCCGGCGATCCCGTGAACGGCGACTCGAGGCATTCGGGGACGCACTCGGGATCCGTGATGCACGATCGCAGCGCCTCACAAACCTCGGTGCAGACCTCGATGGGCGTCAGCATCGGCACGTCCTCCCGCGGCCCGGGCTCCTCCGCGGCGCTGGCCGTGCCCTCCTCGTTGTCGACGTTCGGCTGCTCCGGGAGCCGCTCCGGGAACTCGAAGCTCCCCGCTTCGCCGCAGGCGGCGACGAGCGAGGCGAGGATGACGACGCGAAGACGCATCACTTCAGAAGTAATACCGCGCCGCGACGGTGGATCGGAAGAAGTCCCACGGATCGTTCACGGAGAGGGTCTGGAGACCCGTGGCGCTCACCCTCAGGACGTCCTCGTCCCCGATCGCGCGCCTCAGGCGCTGGTGCGACACGCGGACGCCGACCGACGCCTCGAGCGCGAGCTCGGGCACGCCGATGAAGCCGAACTGGATCTCCGCGCCCGCGCGCGCGCCGACCTCCAGACGTAGCCCGGTCTGCGATCGCTCCGAGCTCGTCGTGCCGCCGCCGACCGTGTCCTTGATTCGCCCGAAGCCGACGTTGACCTCGGGGATCACGAGGAACGTGTAGTGTTCGCTCGAATGGAACGCGAGCGGGAGGCCCGCGTGTCCGAGGATGCCGAACGTGCTCGGGCCCTCGACGTCCATCGTGGTCACGGGCGTCATCCGTTCGCCGCCGCTCGTCCCCACGACGAGCCCGAGCGCGACGTCGACGCCCATGGTGCCGTCGAGCCAGAAGCGCGCGCCGAGCGTCGGCGCGACGAGCGTGTCGCCTTCCGTGCCGACCATGACGTTGCTGACGCCGAACCACCCGACGCCGATGCGGTCCAACACGCGCTCGTGATCGGTGACGTTCGACTCGGCCTCCGCGGACGCGCTCGGCGCGGGCGGCGCGGGCGGCTTCGGGGCAGGCGGCGGCTCCGGTCGACTCGGTGCGGGCGGCGGCGCAGCGCGACGCGGCGCGGGTGGCTTCGGCATCACCCGCGGCGCGGGCGGCGGCTCGGGGCGCCGGGGCGCGTCACCGGGTTCCGCGGCGCTGGAGGTGGTGACGATCGCCAGGACGGCGACGAGCGTCGAGCTCATCGGTTGTCCCTAACGTGTTCTGCCCCGACGCGACAGATTTCGGCCGGGCGTGATCGACGCTACGAGCGCTCCGGCCCGTCGGGGCCGATCGGCTTCACGAGGACGTCGCGCTCGCCCTTCGGTCCGGAGGCCGGGCCCACGATGCCCTGCATCTCCATCATCTCGATCATGCGCGCCGCGCGGTTGTAGCCGACGCGGAGTTTGCGCTGCAGCGCGGAGATCGAAGCCTTCTGGGTGTCGGTCACGATCTTCACCGCGGTGTCGTAGTGCTCGTCGGCGTCCTCCATGCTGACGCCTTCGCCCTCGTCGTCGTCCTTCTTCGCGAGGATCGTCGGGTCGTACTTCGGCTTCGCCTGCGCCTTCCAGAAGTCGACGACGCGCTCCACCTCGTCTTCCGACACGAAGCCACCGTGGATGCGCATCGGCGAGGGTGAGTTCACGCCGAGCATCAGGCTGTCGCCCATACCGAGGAGGTTCTCGGCGCCCGGGTTGTTGAGGATCGTCGCCGAGTCGTGCCGCGACGCCACGCGGAACGCGAGGCGCGACGGGAAGTTGTTCTTGATGACGCCGGTGATGACGTCCGTCGACGGGCGCTGCGTCGCGAGCAACACGTGGATGCCGGCGGCGCGCGCCTTCTGCGCGAGGCGCTGCACCGAAGACTCGACGTCGCGCGGCGCGACGCACATCAGGTCGGCGAACTCGTCGATCAGCACGACGATGTACGGGAGCGACTCCGGCAGATCCTGACCGGGCCACGGGTCGTGGATCTTGCCCTTCTCGCGCGTGGGCACCATCGAGACCTCGGGCGCCTCGTCCACATCATCGAGCCGCGCCGCCTCCGCCGCCTTCTGGCGCGCGATCTTCAGCTTCTCGAGCTTCTTGTTGAACGTGTCGATGTCGCGGACCTTGAGCTCGGACAGCAGCTGATACCGACGCTCCATCTCGTCGACCGCCCACTGCAACGCGCGCGACGCCTTCCGCGGATCCGTCACGACCGGCAACAAGAGGTGCGGGATGTCCTGGTACAGCGACAGCTCCAGCATCTTGGGATCGACCATGATGAACTTCACCTGGTCGGGCGTCGCCTTGTAGAGGATCGACAGGATCAT
>JAUHYN010000464.1 GCA_030426505.1 bacterium
ACCGCGGTCGTGGCATCGGCGCTCGAGATCACCGAGTCCGACCGCTCGTTGCGTTCGTCGTCGAGGGCCACACCGAACACCCCGAGCCCGGCGCACACGCGAGCGCGGACCAGGGCGCTGTGCTCGCCGATACCGGCGGTGAACACGAGCGCGTCACAGCCACCCAGCACGGCCACGTAGGCACCGACGTACTTCCTGATCCGGTGACAGAAGACGTCGAGCGCCAGGTCGGCCGCCTCGTCGCCCGCGGCGATCCGCGCCGTGATCTCGCGCATGTCCGAATCCCCGCACAGCCCGAGCAATCCACTGGAGCGGTTGAGGTCTGCGAGCACGTCGCGAACGTCCCGGCCGGCCGCGTGACCGGCTCGTAGTCGAAGCGCGTCCCGGTGCACTCGCCCTCGTGGTAGTACGCGCCCGCGATGCCCTCGCCGGTCGGCGAGCACCAGGCGACCGGCACCTCGCCGCCAACGTAGAACGGCGCGCACGACGAGCCGGGGCGAAACGCGTCGCACTCCATCTCGAGCACGCCCGGGCAGATGACCAACTTCGTTCGATCGTCGGAGCACGTCGGCTCCTGCACGGCGTCGTCCGCGAAGTCGCCGAAGCGGCAGCCGTCCCGTTCGCAGAGCCCGTTCACGCACGCGGCGTCGAAGTCGCCGCAGTCGACGACACGTTGGAGCTCGCCGAACTCGCAGCGCGCGAGCTGCGACCCGATGCAGCGCGTCTCGAAGCGCTCGTCGTCGCGGCAACGCCCGGGCAACGGCGTGTCGCACGCCGCGAGCGCGTCGCAGCTGCCGGCCCGAGCGGCGCAGCGCCAGAACGCACAGCCCTGCCGCACCTCGAAGCCCGCGAGGCCCTCGATGTAAGGGACGAACGAGCCGAACATCCCGCTGTCGAACGCCTCGATGTACGTGACCGCGGAGATGCGCCCCTCGGCCGGCTCGCACGCGGCGACGCGGATCGCCGCTGCGACTTGTTCGTCAGGCGTGAGGTGACACGCGAGCCCGTCGCCGACGAGCGTGCGCTCCGGATCGATCTCGGGCCCCGCGTCGCGCGCGAAGACGCCGGAGTCGCGCGGGCCGCCCGCGTCGATGACACCCGCATCGACGCCACCCACCGATTCCGCGCCACGCAGCGAGCGCGGCTCGAGGCGACCGCACGCTGCGATCGTCAGAGCGAGGAGGAACCACCGTCGCATTCGAGCACTCGATACACCACGCGCCTGGAGTTCGGCGCCCGAATCTCGACGCGACCCTTCGAATGAGCGGGACGAATCGTTCGAATGATTCGCGGCCCCTTCATGAAACGTCATCGGCGACCCGGCGTATCCAAACGTGAGCGCCGCACCTCGGTGCGGTCACCGAGACAACCCCAGACCGCGCCGCATGTCGCGTGCATGTGCGCCCCCACACAACCAGGAGAATCCCATGAACGAGTCCATCGGCTTGGTCGCCGTCGTCTGCGCATCCCTTTCCCTCGCCGCCTGCGCCGGTGCGAGCGTCGAGTCCGAAGCGTCCACGGCCGAAGAGATCTTCGGCAACTCGGCGTCGGTGTTCGTGATGAGCAACGCGAGCGACAAGAACGAGCTGCTCGCGTACCGCGCGCGCAACAACGGTCGGCTCGACCTCCTCGGCGCGTTCCCGACCGGTGGCTTCGGCAGCGGCGGCGGCCTCGGATCGCAGGGCGCGGTGATCGCGGACGGCGAGTGGGTCTTCGCGGTGAACGCGGGCAGCCACGAGATCTCATCGTTCGAAGTGCGCGGTCGCGATCTCGTCCTACGCGACATCGTCCACTCGGGTGGGCTGCGCCCGATCAGCCTCACGATCCATCACGACCTGTTGTACGTGCTCAACGCAGGCGAGGACGGCGGCCCGGGCAACATCACCGGCTTCTTCGTCGACGCCGGCAAGCTCACCGAGATCCCCGGCTCGACGAAGGGCCTCTCCGAGTACGCGACGGGCGTCGGCCCCGCGCAGGTCGGCTTCAGCCCGAACGGCGACTTCCTTGTCGTGACCGAGAAGGCGACGAACAAACTCACCAGCTACGTCGTCCACCTCGACGGCACGCCGAGCGAGCCGCTCGTCACCGACTCCGCCGGTCAGACGCCGTTCGGCTTCGCGTTCGGCCGCGACGGATCGCTCTACGTGAGCGAGGCCTTCGGCGGTGCGCCCGACGCGAGCACGGTCTCGTCGTACGCGATCGGCCAGGGCGCGGCGCCTTCGGTCATCAACGCGTCGGTCCCCACCGGACAGACCGCGGCGTGCTGGGTCGTGCTCTCCGCGGACGGCCGCTACGCGTACACCACCAACACCGGCAGCAACACGCTCTCGGGCTACGACATCGGCCGCGGCGGCGAACTGGTTCGCTTCGACGACGGCGGCGCGACGGCGAGCACCGGCGACGGCCCGATCGACGTCGCGGTCTCGAGCCACGGCCGCTTGATGTACGTGCTGAACGCGCGCGACGACTCGGTGTCGGTGCTCCGCGTCCGCAACGACGGTCGACTGCGCAACCTCACGACGCTGACGGGGCTCCCGGCGAGCGCGGTGGGGATCGCGGTCCGCTGAGCACCCGCGCGGGCGTCGCGTCCGCAACGATTTTGGCGCACTCCGCCGTAGCCGCGCGATCCCCGTTCCTTCACGATGCGCGGCCGTGAAGCTCGTCGTCGCGGAGAAGCCGTCGGTCGGGCGCGACCTCGCGCGCGCGCTCGGCGCACGCGAGTCCGGCGACGGCTCGATCCGCGGCAACGGCTGGGTCGTCACGTGGTGCATCGGGCACCTCGTCGAGCTCGAAGAGCCGACCGCCTACGACGCGAAGTGGAAGCGGTGGTCGTTCGAAACGCTCCCGATGGTCCCCGAGACGTTCCAGCTCAAGCCCGCGTCGCGCACCACCAAGCAGTGGCGCGTCGTGCGCGAGCTGCTCCGCGGCGACTTCGAGTGCGTCGTCAACGCGTGCGACGCCGGGCGCGAGGGCGAGCTCATCTTCCGCTACGTCTACCAACGCGCGCGATCGCGCCTGCCGATCCAACGCCTCTGGATCTCCTCGCTCACCCCCGAAGCGATCCGCCAAGGCTTCGCGCGGCTCCGCCCGGGGCGCGACTTCGAGGGCCTCGCCGCCGCCGCGCGCGCCCGCTCCGAGGCGGACTGGATCGTCGGTCTCAACGCCACGCGCGCGATGACGCTCTTCGCCGGGCGCGACGCCGGCGTCTCTTCGATCGGTCGCGTGCAGACGCCGACGCTCGCGCTGATCGTCGAGCGCGAGCAGGCGATCGAGCGGTTCGTCCCGGAGGACTTCTGGGAGGTCGAAGCCGACGTCGGCTTCACCGCGCGGTGGACCGCGAAGGACGGCGCGACGCGCCTCGGCCAGCCCGCGCTCGCGGACGCGTTGATCGATCGCGTGCGCCGCGCGGACGACGATCACCTCACCGTCCTCGACGTCGACCGGCGCCGCACGAAGGAGCCCGCGCCGCAGCTCTTCGATCTCACGACGCTCCAACGCACCGCGAACCAACGCTACGGCTTCTCCGCCGACCGAACGCTCCGCGCCGCGCAGACGCTGTACGAGCGGCACAAGATGATCACGTACCCGCGCACTTCGTCGCGGTACCTCGGATCGGATCAGAAGAGCGGCCTCGCCGGGCTCGTCGCGAGCTTCACGAACGACAAGGCGTACGGCGCCCACGCGCAGCACCTCGGTCGCACCGGCCTCGCGATCTCGCGGCGCGTCGTGGACGACGCGAAGGTCAGCGACCACCACGCGATCATCCCGGTGTCCGGTAAGAAGGGCGCAGAGAAGCTCGGCGCGGACGAAGGCAAGATCTACGACCTCGTCGTGCGGCGCTTCCTCGCGGCGCTCTCGGCGCCCGCCGAGCTCGAGAACACGTTCGTCCTCCTCGGCGCCGGCCGCGCGCAGAAGCCGAAGCGATCGAGCGACGTCATCCTGAAGGCGCTCCCCGAGCCGCCGGACGCGTTCGTCGCGCGCGGGCGCGTGGTGGTCGAGCCGGGCTGGCACGCGATCGAGCCGCCCAAGCGCAAGGACCAGCTCCTGCCACCCGTGAAGGTCGGCGACCGCCTCCGCGCGAAGCTCGCGAAGAAGGCCGGGCGCACGAAGCCGCCGCCGCGCCACACGGACGCGACGCTCCTCGCCGCGATGGAGACCGCCGGCAAACACGTCGACGACGAAGCGCTCCGCGAGGCGATGAAGGAGTGCGGGCTCGGCACGCCGGCCACGCGCGCGTCGATCCTGGAGACGCTGATCCGCCGCGACTACGTGAAGCGCGACAAGAAGGCGCTGGTCCCCACGCCGAAGGGCGTCGCGCTGATCGACGCGGTCCCGAACCCCACGCTCAAGTCCGCCGAGCTCACCGGCGAGTGGGAGGCGCGCCTGTCGAAGATCGCGAACGGTCGCGAGGCCGCGCAGGACTTCGCGCGAGACGTGGAGGCGTTCGCGACGAAGGTCGTCGACGAGCTCCGCAAGACCCCCGCGCCGGTCGTCGAGCGGCGCCCGATCGGGCGGTGCCCGCGCTGCCGCGGCGAGGTCTCGCGCAAGGGGCGTTCGTTCGAATGTAACGCGTGCCCGTTCGCGATCCCCGGGCGGCTCGCCGGGCGCGAGATCGAGGAAGGCGTCGCGAAGACGCTCCTCGCGCGCGGGCGCACCGGCAAGCTGCGCGGGTTCCGCTCGAAGAAGAAGAAGCGCTTCGCCGCGGTCCTCGTGATCCGCGACGGCGAGGTGCGATTCGACTTCGGCGACGCGAGCGAGGCCCCGCCCGCGAAGAAGGCGCCCGAGCGCTTCGACTACACCTGCCCGCGCTGCCAGCGCGAGGGGATCATCGCGGGCCGGCGCGCGTGGGGCTGCGGCCATTGGCGCGAGGGCTGCGACTTCACGGTGCCGTTCGTGTTCGACGGCAAGAAGCTCACCGCGAACGAGCTGAAGGACCTCCTCACGAAGGGGAAGACGCGGAAGGCCGTCTACGAGCGCGGCAAGGGCCGCCTCCACCTCGACGACGCCCGCATCGAGTGGCGCGCGGAATCCTAGAGTGTCGGCTCTCAGGCCGGCGCGTGGCAGACGGCTTCGATGTTGTTGCCGTCCGGATCGAAGACGAACGCGCCGTAGTAGTGCTCGTGGTAGTGCGGCCGGACGCCGGGGCCGCCGTTGTCCTTGCCGCCCGCGGCGATCGCGGCGGCGTAGAACGCGTCGACCGCGGCGCGCGAGCTCGCGGTGAACGCGATGTGCTGGGGGACCGGCGCGCCGTCCGTCGGGCTCAACCAGAAGTCGGGCTTGGCGCCCACGCCGAGGCCGCAGCAGACCTCCACCGGGAGCGTCGGGACCTGCGCCCGGGTGATCTCCATGACGAGGCCGTAGTCGATCGGCGCGAGCGCCGCGAGGAAGAAGGCCTTCGCGCGTTCGTAGTCGGGCGTGTTCAAGGAGATGTGGTCGATCATGGCGGCGGCGTGTAGCACGAGCCGCGACCGTCGAGATACCCGTTGGTCGGCGCGTTTCCCCTTTTGCCCCGCATTCGCAGTCCTGCTAGTTCGCCTCCATGTCGGCGTGGATGCTCGCGCTGATCGTCGCCCAAGCGCCGCAATGCCCGACGAGCACGATCCGGCTCGACTGGGTGCGGTCGCCGGACGCGGTCGTCTGCCCGTCCGGTGACGCCGTCGCCGAACGCATCGTCGAACGCCTCGGCTGCTCACCGTTCGGCCCCACGCCGACCGCGCGCTTCGAAGTCACGATCGAAGCCGGCGATCCGGGGTGGCGCGCGCGCGTCGCGCGCTTCGAGACCGACGGCGGCGCCGACAACCTCACCGCCGTCCGCGAGCTCGACACCGAAGCGGAGCGCTGCGACGTCCTCGGGGAGGCCGTCGCGCTCACGCTCGCGCTCGTCGCCGAGCGCCTCCCGCGCATCGATCTGATCGACACCGCCTCGACTTCGGCCGCCGCGCCCACCGCCGTCACCGCCTCGTTCGCCCCGCCCGGCCCGCGCCTCGCGCGCGCGCCGCTCATCCCGACCTCGACCGCCGTCCGGACCGTCACCGAAGGCCCACCGCGCGGCACGTTCGAGGTGGAGGGCGTCGTCGACATCGGCACGCTGCCGCAGGTCGCGTTCGGCGCGCGCCTGTCCACGTCGCTCCTCGTGAGCTCGCGGTTCGAGCTCGGCGTCGGCGCGCTCGTCCTCCCGGTGCGGCGGACCAGCCTCTTCTTCTTCGGGCTCGTGGCCGCGGATCTGCACGGGTGCGTGCGCTTCGTCCCCCGCGGCGGATTCGAGCTGGGCGGGTGTGCGCGGCTGTACGGCGGGACGCTGCTCGGCTTCACCCAAACCGAGGCGAAGCCGATCGAGCCCGGGGCCTACCCTTGGCTCGGCGCGGCCGCCGGCGGGACCTTCACGGCCCGGCTCACCGGTCCGATCTCCGTCAGGGTCGGCGCGGAGGCCTTGTTTTCATTGGTGGATCGCGTCCTGTTGGTGGATCCGACGCGCGAGGTGGCGCTCGACGAGTCGCCCGTCGCGTTCCTCGGCACCGCCGGCCTCGTCGTGCGCTTTCGTTAGATAATCCGGCGGCGCTGAGAGCACGAAGCGGACGTAATGGTCACCCTGGGCGCAGAAGCTGTCGGCACGCCGACCCCCGCCTTGGAGCTGGAGGACCTGTACCGCGCCCACGCGGACTTCGTGTACCGGACGCTCGCGCGCTTCGGCGTCCCGCCGCGCGACCTCCCGGACATGCTCCAAGAGGTCTTCGTGGTCGTGCATCGCCGCCTCGGCGATTAC
>JAUHYN010001466.1 GCA_030426505.1 bacterium
GCTACTTCACGACCGAGGTCGGGCCGCTCAACCGGCTGATCCAGGTCTGGAAATTCGCCTCCCACGACGACCGCCAGAACATGCTCGACAGCCTGCGCGGCGATCCAGGCTTCGCCCGCGGACTGGGTGTGGTGGGTCCGGCTCCACCCGAAGATGCACGCGGAGCGCGCCGCGATTCGCGCGTGGTGTGACGCGAACGGCGCGGGCCGCGCGCACGTCGACGCGCCGACGGATCTCCCGCTCCCCGCGCTGCTCACCGCGGCCGACGTCCACCTCACGCTGTCCTCCACCGTCACGCAGGAGGCGGCGCGCTTCGGGCTCCCGACGGTCACGTTGGACCCCCGCGCTTCCCTCATCTATGCGGACGAGGCGCGGTGCGGATACGTTCTGCACGCCGACGGCGCGCCGGCCTCGATCGTCGCGGCGCTCGAACGGCAATACGAACGACGCGGAGCGATGGAACCGATGGACCCGTACCCGGACCGCGGCGCACTCGTGGAGGCGCTCCGCGTACTCGTCGGGGAGGATCGCGCGTGACGAGGAAGAGCATCGCGCCCCTCGCGGGCGGCGGGCTGATTCGGGTTGCCAACGATCGGATCGTCGTCCTCCTCAACGATCACGATCCGGCGTTGGTCACGGCGATCGACAAGACGTTCCCCGGCGCGCGCAAGCTACGTTGCGGCGCTGAACTCCCCAACGACTTCACGGCGGCGCTGACCGCGCTCCGCGGGACGTCCGCGGAGGTGGTGGTCGTCGGGCAGAACCAACGCAAGCTCAAGCTCCTCGCGCTCGCGGTGCGCGCGTCCGAGCGGTACCTCGTACGGGACGGGATCCTCGAGCCCTTCGAGGCGGCCGACATCCTGCTCCAGCAAGCGCTGCTCACGCCGGTGCTCGGCCCGGCCGTGCGCTCTGCGTCGCGCCGCATTCGTCACCGCGTGGAGCGCTTGCAGGATCAATGGGCGCGGCCCCCGGGGCTCGGGCTCGACAACGACTTCTCCGAGCTCGCGCGCCGCGTCGCGCGGCTCCCGCTCGAGTGGCCGCGGCTCGAGGTGTCGGTCGTGTTGCCGGTCTACAACCGCCGCCCGATCCTCGCGAAGACGATCGCGGCGCTGCGCCGGCAGACGTACCCGCTCGACCGCATCGAGGTGATCATCGCGGACGACGGGAGCCACGATCACCCGGAGACACTGGTCGCCGAGCACCGCGACGCGCTCCGAATCCGCGTCGTGCGGCAGGAAGATCGCGGCTTCCGCGCGGCTCGGGTCAGGAACCTCGGCATCCAGGAGGCGCGCGGCGATCTCATCGTCCTCCTCGATTGCGACATGATGCCGGCGCCCGAGCTGGTCGCCGCGCACGCGCGCTGGTTCCACACGACGGAGTTCCCGCTCGTGACGATCGGTGGGCGCCGCTTCGTGAAGACCGATCAC
>JAUHYN010000465.1 GCA_030426505.1 bacterium
GACACCGCGATCCCCAGCTGCGCGGACAATCCGGGTGATATGTGCACGACGCCCTGGGACTACTGCTGCGAAACTCCCGACACGATCCCGCTCGCCGCGCTCGCGGTGGTCCTGATCGGCGTCGGCCTCAAGCTCACGAGCCGTCAGCTCTGGATGACGATGTGGAAGGCGGGGACGGTGCAGTTCGTGCCGTTCGTGGTCACGGTCGCGGCGGTCGTCTTCACGGACCTCCTCACCGGGACGCTCATCGGCCTCGTGACCGGCGTGATCCTCACGCTCCGCGAGCAGCGGCGGAACAGCATCATCACGGCGAAGGAGGGCGACCGCATCGCCATCCGCGTCGCGAAGGATCTCACCTTCCTCGAGAAGGGGCAGGTCAAAGAGGTGCTCGGTTCGGTCCCCGAGGGTTCGCGTGTCCTGATCGACATGCGCAGCGCGGAGTACGTCCACCCGGACATCCTCGAGCTGCTCGAAGAGTTCGAGGACCACTGTCAGGAGCGCGACGTGAAGGTGGAGTGGAAGCGCCGCGAGGAGCCGCCTTCCATGACCTTCCCCGCGCCCGCGAACGAGAGCGCCGCCTGACGACAAAGGGGCGGAGCCGGACTATGCTCCGCCCCCATGTCCCGCCTACGGATCGCGCTGATCGGCGCCGGCCGGATCGGACAGGTCCACGCGAAGAACGTCGCGCAGTCCGAGTCGGCTCACCTCGCGTGGGTCGTCGACGTCGATCGTGACGCCGCCCAGCGCCTCGCCGAGCGCTACGGCGCCCAGGGCACGACCGAGCCCCGCCGCGCCTTCGATGACGACGCGGTGGACGCCGTCATCATCGCCTCGCCGACCCCCACGCACGTCGAGTTGATCGTCGCCGCGGCGAACCAGCGCAAGGCGATCTTCTGCGAGAAGCCGATCGACCTCGACCTCGACCGCGTCGACGACGCGCTCGAAGCGGTCGAGCGCGCGGAGGTCCCGTTCTTCGTGGGCTTCAACCGGCGCTTCGATCCGAGCTTCTCGCGGCTCAAGGCGCAGCTCGCCACCGGGCGCATCGGGCGCCTGGAGCTCCTCGCGATCACCAGTCGTGATCCTTCGCCCCCGAGCACCGAGTACCTCGCGCGCTCGGGGGGCCTCTTCGCGGACATGATGATCCACGACTTCGACATGGCGCGGTGGCTCCTCGGCGAGGAGCCGGTGGAGATCTTCGCGACGGCGAGCACGTTGGTCGATCCGGTCATCGCGGAGCTCGGCGACGTCGACACCGCGCTCGTCACGCTCCGCACGGACAGCGGCGCGCTGTGCCAGATTTCGAACAGCCGCCGCGCGGCGTACGGCTACGACCAACGCGTCGAGGTCCACGGCGCGGCGGGGATGCTCATCGCGGAGAACGCGGCGACGAACACGGTGTCGCGCTTCACGGAGGCTGGCCTCGCGCGCGACCCGGCGCCGCGCTTTTTCGTGGAGCGCTACGCCGAGGCGTACCGCGCGGAGCTCGAGCACTTCGTCCAGGCGATCCGGACCGACGGCCTCCCGCTGCTCGTGGGGCCGGAGGACGGTCGTCAGGCGCTCGTCCTCGCGCACGCGGCGCAGGAGGCGTTGAGCCGTCGCCGGGCGGTGCCGGTGCCGACGCGTCTGCGGTGAGGCGTGCGGCTCAGGCGGCGAGATCGAGGGCGCGCGCCGCGACGAGGGCGGCGCCGCGCGCGACCGCGGTGAGCGGATCGCCCTCGTGCATCCCGGGGCGCTTGAGCACGGTCTGGATGGTGCGTCGGACGAGCGGGACGTAGGTCGTGCCGCCGACGAGGAGGATGACGTCGAGATCCTCGGGTCGCAGCTTGGCCGCGACGATCGTCTTGGCCGCGAGGCGATTCGCGCGGTCGACGAGCGCCTGCCACCGTGGCTCGATGTCGCGGCGGCTGATGATGAAGTCGAGCTCCTGGGGCCGGCCGCGCGCGGTGTAGGCGTCCTGCAATCGCACCGGGACCTCTTCGCGCGCGGAGAGCCCACGCTTGGCGGTCTCGCTGGTGCGGACGATGCGGTCCCAGCGAATCGCGTCCTTCGTGATGTCGCTCTTCGACTTACGCCAGATGTGACCGGAGATCAGCGAGGCGATCTCGTGGTCGAGGTCGTCGCCGCCGAGGCAGGGGTCGCCAGCGAGGGCGACCGTGTGGAGCTGATCGTCGCGTTGGTCGAGGATCGTGACGTCGAACGTGCCGCCGCCGAAGTCGTAGACGAGGATGCGGCGCTGGCCGGTGAACTGATCGAGGTTGTTCGCGATCGCACCCGCGGAGGGCTCGCTGAGGAGTCGGACGACCTCGAGGCCCGCGCACTTCGCGGCGTGGCGGGTCGCCTCTTCGACCTTCGCCGAAGCGGAGGCGGGGACGGTGAGGACGACCTTCTTCGCGGGCCGGCCGAAGCGTCGCTCGGCGAGCGCGCGGAGGTGGCGGAAAAGGTCTGCGGCCACCTGCGTGGGGGGGATGGTGCCCGCGTCGGTGACCAGGACCGCTTCGCCGCCCGGGGCCCTCTGCGTGGGGACGGCGTTGTGGGCGTCGAAGATGCGGACTTCGGGGCTGTCGTAGTCGCGCCCGACGATGCGCTTCACGCTACAGACGGTGTTGCGCGGGTCCTTCACGCGGAGCTGTTCCGCGGCCGCTCCCGCCACGGGCGGTCCGCGCCTGGGGTAGTGGACGATGCTTGGGATGCACGGCTCGCCCCGCTGATCGGGGACGACGTACATCTTCCCGTCCAGCCAAGCGGCTACGGAAGAGAACGAAGTACCGAAGTCGATACCAAGAACGATCTCGCTCGACACGCTGCCGACTCTCATCGGCTGCCTCGCGCCGATGTGAAACAGGGATCCAGTCGCCGAGAAAGAAGGTGTACCAAATGAAGAACATGGGCGTTTCGAAGAACCCCGCGACGGGAGTCGAACCCGTCCGCCGCCCGTGACCGGGCGGTGTTCACCGGAAGTCTCGCGGTAGCCGAGGCCGCGGCACCCGCCCCCGGGGGCAGGCGCCGCGGCCCACATCAGTCACGTCACGTCTCGTCGAGTGCGCCGTGCCAGTACGTCAGATCGTAGAAGTACTGGCGCCACGGGACCGGCACCATCTCGGGCGCCGGGAGTGTGAAGCGCAGGGTCGACGGGAGCGACTTCGGTCGCACCGGGTGCGTGGCCAGCTTCATGCCGGCCTGCTCCGGCGTGCGTCCCCCCTTGCGCTGGTTGCACGTGAGGCAAGCGATCACGATGTTGTCCCATCGCGTGGGCCCACCGAGGCGCCGCGGGACCACGTGGTCGTACGTCGACTCGGAGCGGCTCAACTTCTTGCCGCAGTACTGGCAGCGCCCCTTGTCGCGCGCGAACACGTTCTCACGCGAGAAGCGGGGGTGCGTCATCCGCATGCGCACCGCGTGGACGAATCGCACGACGGCGGGCATCTCGATCGCGAATGACACGGAGCGGATCGTTCGGTCGTCGTACGACTCGAGGATCTCGACCTTGTCGAGGACCCACAGCGTGATGGCGCGCTGCCACCCGATGCGGTCCAGGGGTTGATAGGTGTGAGAGAGCACCAGCGTCTCCATGGGCGTCACCTCCCCTCGTCGGGGTCTGAAACGATGCGAGGCCCCTGAGCGCACGGCGCCCAGGACGACGACGCGCCAACACGCGTGGCCATGACCTCGAAGTACACGCGGGAGGATTCGAACCTCCCTTCATCCAGGGGGCCTGGCGGCCGCGTGTGGGGTTGTCGAAGGGCGGCGCGAAGGGCCGGCGTTGCACCGGCGAGTGTCGAGCCGGGGAGGGCTCGTGCGTACTCTTCTCCTTCGCGCCGCGGCGAAGTGTCAGCTCATCCGGCGAGCCGGGCTGACGTGGAACCGAGGGGCGTCGCGTCGGACACGCTGCGCCACCATGCGGCCGAGGATGTAACCCTCGATGTAGATCTCGGAGATCCCGGCGAGCGGGTAGCCGAGGCGGCCGTCGCGCTTTCCTCGCGCGAACTCGCGGTAGTCTGCGTAGCGGCGGAGGCGCTCGTACTCCGCGTCGATGCGGTCCTTGTCGGTCGTATCGTGCTGCGCCATGGCTTTGTCTCCTCTCCGGCCCCCCTTGGGGGCACGAGTGCGTACGGTCGTGACTCGGCGCCCCGCCGGGCGCGCGGTCGAGAGACGCCCCGAGGGGGCATCGGGTTCGGTTTTTCTTCGCCGGCGGTGGCCGGCAGGGACGAAACGAAAAAAGGCCGGGTGCCCTCGTCGGGAACCCGGCCTCCTGGAGGACTGACGACTTTCGCTCGTCAGCTCAGGGGGACCGACTCCCGCGGCGCACGGTCTCCGTACGCGACCTCGATGACCTGGAGCTTGGGTTGCGAGGCTTCACAATTGACCCAATCGCTGTGCATCAAAGTGAACATCGCGCTCCTCGAGGTTGGGGTGGACGGAGAAATCGCGACACGGTTTACCGTGTCGCGTCGTCGAACCTACGGAACGCCCTGGGCCTCGTCAACCCTTTCGAGCGAAAAAGTTCAATTTTTCCGTACACATATGCGATTCGCGAAGAGTAAGTAAGACGCGCACGCGCGCGTGCCTGAGCGCGCCTATCTCTGTCAAGAGGAGCCACTGGGATGTCGGACGGGTACTGGGTTGGGTTCGGCGCGCCGTCGAACGTCGATTGGTGTGAGCCGAATTACGTCCACTCGGTGTTCGTCGCCGAGTGGTGGAACACGTGGTCGAGCTTCGCGATCGTCGCGCTCGCGATCGTCGTCGGGGTGCGCGCGCGGCGCGTGCCGTGGCGCGACAAGCCACGCTTCGCGCTGGCGGCGTTCGCGGTCGCGGTGGTGGGCGTGGGCTCGGCGCTGTTCCACGGGACGCTCCTTCGCACCGCGCAGGCCGCGGACGAGCTGCCGATGGTCTACACGGGGCTCACGTTCGTCTACGCGCTCGCGGCGCGCACCTCACCGCGTCGCACGCGCCTCGCGCTCGCGTTGTTCGCGTACGGCGTCGCGTTCACGGTCGCGTACGTCGCGCTCGCCGAGTGGTTCCACTTCTTCGCGGCGAGCTACACGTTGCTCGTCGCGTACATCGCGATCCGCACCGGCGTGGTGTCGATGCGAATCGAGCGCGAAGCGGGGCGCCGTCGGTGGTTCCTGATCGCGGTACTCGCGTACGTCGGCGGGTCGGTCGTGTTGTGGGTCCCGGAGCACTACGTGCTGCCGTGCGATCACCCGCTGCAGGCGCTCCAGCTCCACGCGCTCTTCCACCTCACGAGCGCCGTGGGCTCGTGCGCGTGGGTGCAGTGGGCGCTGCACGACTGGTCGCTCTCGACGGCGCGCTGAGTTTCTTTGTCACGCTCGGCGGCGCAGCGCGTTTCGTCGGCATGAACACCCACGCAGCACCCCTCCTCATCGTCTTCGCTCTCGTCGCTTGTGACGCCGCAGAGCGCCCGCCCGTCGAGGTCTCCTCGTCATCGAGTGGCCTCGTCGACGGGTGCGTCGCGTTCCGCGAGCGCGCCCACGCGTGCGCCGACGACGCCATCACCGTGATGATCGAGGAGCGCGCGCGCCACCAGCCGAAGATCGCCGCGGCGCTCGAGGCGCCGGACGGACTCGCGGAGCTGCGCGCCGTCGGCATCGAAGAGCTCGCGGCCGACGGCGGTGGACCGCTCGAGGCGCGCCGCGCTGCGTGTGAAGCGGTCGCAAAGAAGGTCCCCGCGGCCGCGCGCCCGCACGTGGACGCGATGGAGGCGTGCTTGGAGCGCGAGGGGTGCGGTGCGTTCGCGGAGTGCTTCCGCGCTCCGTTCGGCGCGCTCGTGGAGCTTCAGTCGCGACCGCGCGCGCTCTGAAGCTCGATGCCGACGAGGTTCGCGATCGTGTCCGCCACGCCGGGCGCGGCCGCGAGCGTCGGGTTGCCTCGCTCGAGGCCACCGTCCGCGAGGAAGTCGTTCGTGCGCCCGCCGGCCTCTTCGACGATCAACAACCCGGCGAGCACGTCCCACGGGTTGAGGCGTATCTGCCAAAACGCGTCCACGTGGCCCGACGCGACCGACACGAGGCCGATCGTCGCCGCCCCGAACCGCCGGAACGCGGCGCCCGAAGCGAGGATGCGCTCGAGGCACGCGAGAAACGGCGCGACGCCCTGCTTGAAGTCGAAGCCCACCGTGATCACCGCCTCGGACATCTTCGTGTCTTCGCGGACGCGGATGGGAGCGCCGTCGCAAGTCGCGCCATGGCCGCGGCGCGCGGCCCACGTGCGACCGAGCGCGGGCGCGAAGACCACGCCGAGCTCCACGACGCCGCGCTGCACGTAGGCGATGGACACCGCGTACTCGGGGAGGCCGCGGAGGAAGTTGGTCGTACCGTCGATCGGGTCCACGACCCAGAGCTGCTCGGCGACCTCGCCACCTCCCTCTTCGCCCATCACGGCGTCGGACGGGAAGGCGTCGAGGAGGCGGCGCCGAACGAGCGCTTCCACCTCGCGATCCGCCACGGTCACCCAGTCCTGCGGGCCCTTCGCGTCGATGGTGAGCGCGCTCGGATCGCGTTGGTAGGCGAGGGCGAGCGCGCCGGCCTCGGCGGCGACTTCGAGGGCGACGCGGTAGCGGTCTTCGAGTTCGTTCATCGTTCGATCCCGTAGCGTTCGATCTTCTTGAGGAGGCCCTGGCGGGACAAGCCGAGCGCCGCGGCGGCGTGGGTGCGGTTGTCCTGGTGGGCGGCGAGGGCCGCGCGGATCTCTTGGCGCTCCAACGCTTCGATCTTGTCGGAGAGGGTCTTCGGTT
>JAUHYN010000466.1 GCA_030426505.1 bacterium
AGCGGCGGTGCGCGGCGCCGGGGCGTTCGCTCGCGGGGCCGCGGGCGAGCGCGGCGCTTCGGCGGCCTTCACGATCTGCGAGGTGCGGGGGTTGGGGCGTCGACGTCGGAGCGCGTTCATCTCGTCCTCCTCAGATCCGCATCGAGCGCTGACCGCGGTTGAGGCGGGCGGCGGTGACCACGTCGCGCAAGACAGCTTGCATCTCACGGAGCGCCTCGCGCTGCGTGGAGTCGGCGGCGATCGACTCGAGATCTACTGAAGCGACCGGCTCGGCGAGCGCGACGGTCGCTGCGGCGTCGAGGTCGCTGATCGACGGGAGCCGCAGCGCGTCGCGCTGGGTGGGCGTCCCGAGGACGCGGCCGGCGTCGCGGAGCTCGGCGGCGTGGGGCGGCAGCGCGAGGTCGGCGCGGAACCGGAGCGCGCGCAGCTCCTTCAGACCGAGCTCGCCCTGAGAGGAGCGGCTGGCACCGAGTGTGACGTCGGCGTTGGTGAAGGGGAGCGGGCGCGGGTCGATGCGGGCCATGCGCGGATCGTTCGCACGCGCCGTGCCAGGGCCGAGGCGAGCGAACGGCGCCGCATGCGAGGGCCTCGAGGCGTTCGGTGGCAGGAGTTGCCGGTCGCCGCGCGGGGGCGCGGAGCGGGGAGCGGCAGGGGCTGCCGTTCACCGGGTCGCGGCGGGATTTCAGCGCCGTCAACGAGCGGTCGAGGCGTTGGCACGGTTCCTGAGAAGGCTCCGGTCAACCGCGCTGAGATGCGCTCAACCGAAAGAGGAGAACACACCATGGCCAACACCACTCAGAAGTACGCCCCCGACAGCAACGTGAAGCAGTTCGAGATCAAGTCGCAGCTCGAGGCGCAGGTCGCGCAGCTGAAGATGAAGATGAACGCGCCGTCGAAGCCGGCGTCGGTCTCGACGTCGCAGTCCAGCTCGGCGGTGCTCGCGATGCAGACCGGGAGCATCGAGGACTTCCTGATGATCTCGCTCGGCGAGGTCGCGGACGGCGCGCGTCAGGACATGCTCGACTTCAAGAAGCGCCTCGACGGCAACACGACCCGGCAGAACCTCGTTCGCGAGCTCCGGACGCTGGCGCGCGAGAAGGACAAGGGCGCCGTGCAGGACTTCATCAAGGCGCACCCCGAGCTGAAGAACTCGGAGCTGCTCGGGAAGTTCAAGAGCGGTTCGATCGACTGGGACGCACTGTCGGAGGACATCGACGGCGAGCTCGAGTCGCTCAACGGGATCAGCTCGACGCTGTCGTTCGGGTTGCAGGTCCTCGCGACGCGCGTGACGCAGGCCGAGAACATGGCGTCGACGCTGTTCAAGAAGATCAGCGACTCCGCGAACCAGATCATCGGGAACATCTGAGGAGGTCGGTCATGACGACGGTGCAATCGAAGGTCTCGGTGGACGTGGTGCTGTTGGACGTCCAGCGGAAGACGCAGGAGGGCGCGTCGCGCGACGTGCAGGACGCGCAGCAGCAAGTGAAGCACCAGCAAGCGCAGGCGAAGGCGCTGCGCGAGGACCTCGACAAGTACGAGGGGCGCATCGACGACGCGCGCGACCAGATCCAGAACATCGAAGACGAGCCGGAGCCGTTCCTGCTCGTGGCGATGCTGGGCATGGACAACCGCGAGCAGCGCATCGCGGCCAAGGACGCGCAGGTGAAGCAGACGCAGGCGGACATCGGGGTCGTCGACGCGAAGCTCGACGCGAACCGCGAGGACATGGGCCAGACGGTGGAGCGGATGCAGTCCGCCATCGAGGGCTTCTCGGCCACGAGCGGTGAGCTCCAGGCGACCCTCGAGACGACCGCGGCGCTTCAGGAGGAGATCGCGCGCTCGTAGCGGCGCGGATCCAAAGGAGACGAGAGATGACGGTGAAGACGACGAAGAACGCGAGCGTGGAGGCCATCATGGCCGACGTACGGCGGCAGGTGATGGACGGCGCGGACGCGGACCGCGACTACGCCCGCGAGATGCGCAAGGAGGCGTTCGACGCCTCGATCGCGAAGAAGATCGCGGCGTCCGAGTTCGACCACGCCGCGGCGGTCAACGAGTACGAGATCGCGAACGTGGAGGGCATGGCGGGGCTCGTCCCGCTCGGGATGGCGCAGGGGCCGGTGTGGTTCGTCACGGCGGGGAAGGAGCGTCGGCAGTCGTACGCGTCGGATCTCCCCGGGGGCGACGCGTGGGCGCGCCCCGCGCTGGACGCGACGGAGGCGTTCATCGGGGGCGCCGGAGACTTCGCGATGGGGGGCGACAACACGTTCTCGCAGACCGTCGAACACGCGGACCGCGGGGCGAAGATGGAGAACGAGGCCGGCGCGCGCGACGCCAACATCGACGCGGAGGTCCTCGGCGATCAGGCGGCGCGGGCGAAGGAACTCCTGCAGGACGCGCGTGAAGCGCGCAAGCAAGCGCTCGCGGACGCGAAGGCGGTCAACGACGAGCGGCGCGAGGCGCTGCGCTTGGCCAACCAGATCTGAACACGCACTGGGGCGCCGCCCCGAAAGGACGATGACATGGCGATGAACGTGACGGGCGCCGGCCCGAAGGTGGACATGCGCGCGCTCCTCGAGTCGATGGAGGAGCTGAAGCGCGAGACGAAGAAGGACGACCGCGAGTCCGTCGAGCACGCGTTCGACAACGCGAAGATGGAGCACGTCGCGTCGACCGCGAAGAAGCGCTTCGCGGCGGAGAAGAAGGACAAGGCGGAGCTCGGGTCGATCGGGCTGTCGATGGGCGTGAAGGCGGCGGGTGCCGTCGTGACCGCCGCGGCGGCGGTCGTCACCGTGGCGACCTGCTGGACCGGCGTGGGCGCGGCGGCGGGCGGCGCGGCGACGGGGGTCGCGGCGGGCGGAACCGCGGCGGCGACGGGCGCGGCCTCCGGCGTGGCGGCGGGCGCGGCCTCGAGCGGCGCGGCGGCGGCTTCGAGTGGCGCGGCGGCGGCTTCGAGCGGCGCGGCGGCTTCGGGGGCTGCGGCCACGGGCGCGACGGCGTCGACCGGCGCGGTGGCCTCCGGCTCCGCCGCTTCGGGCGCCACCGCTTCGACCGGCTTCTCCGCGACCGGCGCCGCCGGTGAGATCGCCTCCGCGACGGGCGAGGCGCTCGTCGACCACGGCGCGCAATCTGCCTTGCAGGGAGCGATGAACGGCGCGTGGGAGGGCGCGGTGGACAGCGTCCTCACGAACAACCTCGACCAGCTGCTCTCGAACGTCGTCGAAGGCGCGTTCGACGGGGCGATCGACGGCGTGACGAGCCAGGCCAAGGACGCCGCGATGGACGCGGCCGGCGAGCAGGGCAACAAGCTGCTGTCGGAGCTCCTCGGCGACGGCGCGGAGTCCACCGGCGAGGCCGCGGCCGACACCGCCACCGACGCTGCGACGAACCCGATCGAGGACGCCGCGGATCGGATCGAGTCCGGTGCGAAGCACGTCCTCCACCGCACCGAGCAGGCGGGGCAGGGCCACCTGAAGGGCGTGAAGCGCGAGGCGGAGTCCGCCGAGCGCGCCGCTGGCGCCCGGGGGCGCGCGGGCGGCACGCACCTCGCGACCCAACGCGCCGCGCGCGAGCGACTCGCGAAGACGAACGCCGAGATCCGAGACCTCGCGTCGCTGCGGCGGGAAGTCGCGAAGGGGAGCGTCGAGCTCGGCGTCTGAAGGCACTGACCCACGAGGAGAGACACCATGCGTATCGAGAACTCATCACGACCGAACGAAACCACCCCCGAGGCGCCGCAGATCGCGCGCGGTTCGAAGCGCCTCGAGAATGCGCGCTTCGCCGACGACCCGAAGCTCGAGCGGATCCGCAGCGGCCGCGGGATGCTGCGGGCCGGCGCGTCCGGGCCGGCGGTCACGAAGGTGCAGGAGGCGTTGATCGATCTCGGCTTCGCGATCGAACCGGGCGGCGCCTCCGGCACGTTCGACGAGCCGACGCGGCGCGCGGTGATTCGCTTCCAACGCGAAGTCGGCCTCGGTGATGACGGGCGCGTCGGCAAGGACACGCTCCGCGCGCTCGACGGCGCGGCGCCTCCGCCCGACAAGCGCCTGGTGCGGTCCGCGGAGTACGATCGCCTCTACGCCGACGGTCGCCTCGACGTCACGGTCGCCGTGGGCTTCGACGAGCGCGGCGCGCACGGCCGCAAAGAGAAAGAGATCCTCGCGGGCCTCGCGAAGCGCGGCTTCCGGCCGGTGCGGACCGCGGATAAGGCGCGGCTGGGGCTGGTCGGCGAGCGCGACGATCCGAACGCTCGTTTCTTTACGAAGTCGTTCGTGGATCCGAAGACGAAGCAGGACGTGGACGCAGTGGTGAGGCTCGTCGCGCCCAAGGCCGAGCGCGGCGCGACGGCGCGCGACAGCTTCGAGCGCGGCGTGGAGCAGGACGAGGTCGTCATCTACTCCGGTCACGCGCGCTACGGCACCGGCCCGGACTTCGACCACATCGAGAGCGGCGCGGGGAACTTCGTCGTCGATCCCGAGGGCAACGAGATCGGCGACAAGCCGCCGAGGTATCTGCGCGAAGCGCTGAAAGGGCGCACCTCCGACCTCCCGAAGGTGGACCAGCACCCGGACTACCAGCTGATGATCATGAACGGCTGCACGACCGAGAACTACGTCGACGACCTCCGCGACGCGCGCGCGTTCAAGGGCCGCGACAACGCGAACACGGACATCATCAGCACGACGATGGTAACGCTCACGCGGACCGGCGGTGACCACGCGCTTCGGTTCCTCGACGGCGTCACCAAGCGCGAGTCGAACCCCGACCTGTTGAAGGACCAGAACATGATCGAGTTCTCGGCGCTGATGGAGAGCTTCGATCTCGAGCGCGCCGTGCGGTCGAACGGCACGTACACGGAGAACGGCTTCCTCGGGAACAGCACCAACGTCGAGGTGCCGAAGTCGGGCGACTGATCAGGTGACGTCCGCGGGGTCCCACGCGTCGGCGACGGCCTTCGTGACGGCGCGGTGGACCTCGAGGTCGAGCATGTTCGGGAGGAACGCGCCATTGGCGCGCGCGGAGAGCGTCTCTGCGGCCGCGCGCATCATCTTCGGGGTAATACGGCGCGCGCGTGCGTCGAGCGCGCCGCGGAAGATGCCGGGGTAGGCGAGGGCGTTGTTCATCCCGCGCCCGTCGAGCGCGACGGCGGCGCCCGCGTCGAGGGCGTCGGCGACGCTGATCTCGCTGACCGGGTTGGCGAGCGCGAACACGATCGGGTCCTTCGCCATCGATGACACCATCGCCTTCGTCACGAGGTTCGGCTTGGAGACGCCGACGAACAGGTCGCGGCCCTTCATCACCTCTTCGAGCGTCCCCTTCGCGTTGTTCGGATTGGTCACGCGGGCGAGCGCCTCCTTCTCGTCGTTCATCCGCTCCGGGCGGCCGCTGTAGATCGCGCCGGTGGAGTCACACAGGACCACGTCCTTCATGCCGAGCTCGACGAGGAAGCGCGCGATCGCCGAACCCGCGGCGCCGGCGCCGAGGACGACCGCGCGGGTGCCTTCGATTTCGCGCTTCGTGCGTTCGAGCGCGCCGAGGAGCCCCGCGACGCAGACCGTGGCGGTGCCGTGTTGGTCGTCGTGGAAGACCGGCTTGTCGACGCGCTTCTGGAGCTCGCGCTCGACGACGAAGCACGCGGGCGCTGCGATGTCCTCGAGTTGGATGGCGCCGTAGCCGGGCGAGATCGCGGCGACGACGTCGACGATCTTCATCGGGTCGCGCTCCTCGATCAGGATCGGCTCGGCGCTGACGCCCACGAAGCGCGCGAGGATGGCCGCCTTGCCCTCCATGACGGGCAGGCCGGCGAGGGCGCCGATGTCACCCAGGCCGAGGACGGCGGTGCCGTTGGTGACGATCGCGATCTTCTGGCCGACCGCGGTGAAGTCCCACGCCGCGGCGGGATCCTCGGCGATGCGTTCGCACACGCGCGCGACGCCCGGCGTGTACGCGAGGCGCAGGTCCATCAGCGTGTCGAGTTTGACGCGCGAGCGCGTCTCGATCGTCCCGTTGCGGTGGCACTCCATGACCTCGTCGATCACTTCGACGACGTGGACGTCGTCGAGGCGCATGGCGTCGATCGAGCGCTGCTGGTGCTCGGGGTCGACGAAGAACATCTGGATGTCGCGGATCTTCTCGGCGCCGTCGACGCCCACCAGGGAGACGTTGCCGATCTTCGCGCCTTCACGGCCGGCGGCTTCGAGCGCGCGGGCGAGCGTGCCCGGCGCGTCGGCGAGGCGCAGGCGGACGGTCACGATCTGCGAGGCGTTGTAGCGTTCGTACCAGTTGGGTTCGCGGTCGACCATGGCGGGAGCATGGCGCAAAAGCGAGCGAGGCGTCATCGCGCGAAGAAGGCGCGCCACGATCGTGCGGTACGCGGTAGAGGCGGCGTGTTCCACCGATACGTCTGGATCCTCTGCGCGGCCCTGATCGCGACCTCCGCTTGCTCCGGTGACGACGACGGCGATGACGTCGTGGTGAACCGCGACGCGGGGGGCCTCGTCGTCGACGCGGGACCGCGAGACGCCGGCGTCACCGAGGACGCGGGTTCGGACCGCGACGGCGGACTTGCTCGGGACGGTGGCGTGGCGCGCGACGGCGGCGCCGCACGGGACGGAGGCTCGGTGCCCGACGGCGGGCTCGAGTACGACTCGAACGGGTGCTTGACGTTCGCGGGCGCGTCGGACTTCTGCGGCTTCGACTCCGGCGACGCGATCTGCACCTTCATGGTCGAC
>JAUHYN010000467.1 GCA_030426505.1 bacterium
CCGATGCGCAGGATGCCGACCTCCGGCTGCCGGATGATCGAGACGCCGAACAGGTTGCCGTCCTTGCCGGGGTTGCTCACCGTGAAGGACCCGCCCGACGTGTCCTCCGGTTCGAGCGCACCGGCGCGCGCGCGCGCGGCCATCGTGTTCATCGCGCGCGCGATGCCGAACAGGCCGAGCTCGTCCGCGCGCTTTACGACGAAGACCGCGAGGCCGTCTTCGGTGTCGACCGCGATGCCGATGTTGCGATCGGCGCGGAGCACGAGGCTCTCGTCGACGACCGTCGCGTTGAGCTCGGGGTGGGCGGCGAGCGCGTCCGCGACCGCCGACACGATGTACGGCATGTACGTGAGCTCGAGGCCGCGCGCGGCGGCGTCGGCCTTCGCGGCCTCGCGTGCGCGCGCGACGCGCGACAGATCGATCTCGGTGACCGACGCGACGTGCGCGGCGACGCCGAGGCTGTGGACCATGTGCTCCGCGATCCACTTGCGGCGCCGGTTGAACGGCACGACCTGGTCCGCCGGCTGCGGCGCGTAGCGCGTGGGCCGGTAGGTGCGCGGGGCCTCGACCGGCGCGGGGAGGGCGGTCTCGAACGGCGTGACCTCGGCGCGCGCGACGGGCGGCGGCGCGGAGTGGGCCGCCCCGATCGTGGACGTGGGTGCGGCCTCGGGCGTCGGGAGTGACGTCGCGGGCGCGCGCGTGGGGTGGATCTGCGCTTCGTGCGCGCGCGTGCGGTAGGCCGGCTCGTCGCGCGGCGCGGGCGAGGGCGCCGACGGCGCGGTGTCCGACTCGATCATCGCGAGGAGGTCGTCGCGCGTGACGCGGCCGTGGCGGCCGGAGCCGACGAGCCCGTTGAGGTCGATACCGTGGCGCCGCGCGAGGCGGCGCACGGCGGGGGACGTGCGAGGCGGCCCGCCGCGGTTCGCGGGTGTTTCGGTGAGGCGCGGCGCGCGCGCGCGCAGGTCGGTGGTCGGCGCGTCGTCGTCGTTCGCTCGGCTCGGTCCGCTCGTCGCGTGGGTCGGTCCGCTCGTCGTGTGTACGGGGCTCCGGTCCGTCGTGCGCGTGAAGGTGGACGGCGCGTCCGTCCGCGGCTCGGCGTCGGGCGCGCGCAGCGAGGTCGTGCGCTCGGGGTCGCTCGGCGCGGTGGCCGCATCGCCCTCGGCTTCGATCTCCGCGAGCGGCGTGCCCACGTCGACGGTCTGGCCCTCCTCGACGAAGCGCCGCACGAGGCGCCCGGACGCGGGCGCGGGGAGCTCGCTCGACGCTTTGTCGGTCTCGACGTCGGCGATCGGATCGCCGCGCTCCACGCGGTCGTTCAGCGCGACGCGCCACTTCACGAGGGTCGCCTCCACGATGCTCTCACCGAGCTGCGGCATCACGACGGGGATCGGCACGGTCGGCGTCTTAGCACATCGCGATTCGCTTGACGCCGTCGAGCGGGCTCACGAGACTCCGCCCGCGTTGAGCGCCGCGCGTCCGCCTCCCGTAGTCCACCCCGCGCCGCCGACCTCGGATCCGGGGCCGGTCGGAAAGCGGGTCCCGTCCGATCGACACCCGTCGAACGCGGAGGCCGTCGGGCTGTACCGCGCGATGATCACGTCGCGTCGCATCGAGCGGCGCGTCATCGATCTCTATCGCCAGGGCATCATCACCGGCGGCTGCTACACGGGCATCGGCAACGAGGCGACGAGCGTGGCGACGGCGTTCCCGCTCGCCGAGCACGACGTCCTCGTCCCCACGCACCGCGACATGGGTTCGCACGTGGTCCGCGGGCACACGCCCGTTCAGATCATGCAGCAGTACCTCAAGCGCGCGACAGGACAGACACGCGGCAAGGACTCGAGCCTCCACATGGGCCGCGAGGGCTCCAACATCGTCGGGATGATCTCGCACCTGGCGCACATGGCACCGGTCGCGGTCGGCGTCGCGCTCGCGGAGCGTCAGCTCGGGCGGAACAGCTGCGTGCTCACGACCGTCGGCGACGGCGCGACGTCGCTCGGCGACTTCCACGAGGCGCTGAACTTCGCCGCCGTCCAGAAGCTGCCGGTGCTGTTCGTCATCGTGAACAACCAGTACGCGTACTCGACGCCGGTGTCGCTGCAGTACGCGTGCGACAAGCTCTCGGACCGCGCCGCGGGCTACGGCATGCCGGGCGAGACGGTCGACGGCACGGACGCCGTCGAGGTCTACGACGCCGCGCGCCGCGCCTACACCCGCGGCCGCCGCGGCGAGGGCCCGACGCTGATCGAGTCGGTCACGATGCGCGCGCGCGGGCACTCTGAGCACGACGACTTCAAGTACGTCCCGTCGGATCTGCTCGAGGCGTGGTGGCGCTGGGATCCGATCGAGCGCTTCGAGCGCTACCTCGAAGAGCACCACGTGATGACGGCCGAGGAGCGCCGCTCGGTCGGCGAGGACGTCGACCACGAGATCGAGCGCGCGATCGACATCGCGCGCGCGGACCCGATGCCGACCCCGGAGTCGGGCGCGGACGGCGTGTACCGCTACTGGGAGCCGCGCTGGACCGTGCCCTCGGGCGAGGATTGGGAGCTGGAGCCGTGAGCGAGGCGACGTACATCGCGGCGATCCGCGAGGCGCTCGTCGAGGAGATGGAGCGCGACGCGCGGGTGTTCTGCATCGGCGAGGACATCGGCCACTTCGGCGGCGCGTTCAAGGCGACGGAGGGGCTGCTCGAGAAGTTCGGGCGCGGGCGCGTGGTGGACACGCCGATCGCCGAGGGCTTGATCCTCGGTGTGGCGATCGGCGCGGCGGTCCGCGGGCTGCGTCCGGTGGCCGAGATGCAGTTCGCCGACTTCGTCGCGTGCGGCTTCTCGCAGCTCGCGTACAACGCGAGCACGTTCCACTACCGGCTCGGGGTCTCGGTGCCGATGGTGGTGCGGTTGCCTTCGGGCGGGCACGTCGGCGGCGGGCCGTTCCACTCGAAGAACCCGGAGGCCTGGTTCACGCACACGCCGGGGCTGAAGGTCGTGGCGCCGGCGACGCCGCGCGACGCGAAGGGGCTGTTGCTCTCCGCGATCCGCGATCCGGATCCGGTCATCTACCTCGAGCAGAAGTATCTCTACCGTCGCGAGAAGGACGAGCTCGAGGGCGTGGAGGCGATCCCCTTCGGGCGCGCGTCGATCGCGCGCGAGGGACAGCACGCGACGGTCGTGACGTACGCGAACACGGTCTCGATGGCGCTCGCGGCGGCGGAGACGCTCGCGGCGCGCGGCTACGAGATCGAGGTGATCGATCTGCGCACCCTCGTGCCGTGGGACTGGGAGACGGTCGTGCGCTCGGTGGACAAGACCGGGCGCGTGTTGGTGGTCCACGAGGCCACGCGCACGTCCGGCTTCGGAGGCGAGATCGCGGCGACGATCGCGGATCTCGCGTTCGACCGCCTGGACGCCCCCGTACGGCGCGTCGCTGCGCTCGATACCCCGACGCCCGCGGAGAAGCAGATGGAGTCGTACGTGTTGCCGGACGCCGACAAGATCGAGGCAGCGCTGACCGACCTCTTGTTGTACTGACGCGACGAAGTTACGAACGGGGGCATGGCCCTGTTCGATCACCTCGCGATGGCGGTGGATTTCTCCGAGCCGTCGCGGGTCGCGTTGAAGGCTGCGTTCCGACTCGCTCGGCTCGGCGGCGCACGCAAGCTCACCGTCATGCACTCCGTCCAGGAGGTCGTCCTTCCCGTCGGCGATCAGCCGGTCGTGAAGAAGCGCCTCGAGGCGCTCCGCGATCGCATCCACTCCAGCGCGACGAAGCAGCTGCAGGCGATGATCGACGAGATGGGCGCGCCGGAGGGCGTGACGGTCGACTGCGCGATCGTCGAGGGCGCGCCCACGCGCGTCATCCCGGAGGAGGCGGCGCGGATGGGCGTGACGCTGTTGGCGGTCGGGACGCACGCGCGCAAGGGCGTGCGGCGGTGGCTGAAGGGGAGCGTCGCGGAGGCGATCGTGCGCGGCACGACGATCCCGGTCATCGTGATGCCGACCGGCGACGACGGCGTGACGCCGGACGAGGAGATCAGCGCGCTGCTCAACGTGGTCATCGCGGTGGACCTGCACCAGGAGGCCGGCGAGATCGTGCGCGTGGCGATGGACGGTCTGCGCGAGCTGAAGGAGCGCAAGCCGGTCGTGACGTTGATGACCTGCGAGGATCTCTCGGACGTCCCGATCGTCGGCGAGGACAGCGAGGGCCAGGAGGCGATCGACGAGATCCGCGACGCGATGGCGGACGGCGCGAACGCGGCGCTCTCGGTGCTCGCGTCGGCGAACGCGGGCGACGGTTCGATCGAGATCCGGCAGCGCATCGAGCGCGGTGAACCCGAGGAGCGGATCCACGCGGTGGCCGACGAGCTCGAGGCTTCGTTGATCGTGGTCGGGACGCACGGGCGTCACAACGCGCCGTTCATCGAGCTCGGTTCGACGACGGCGAACGTGCTCCGCACGTCGAACGTCTCGGTGTTGGTGATCCCGTCGCACCCCGAACACCGGGCGTGAAGTCGTTCGACGAAGCGATGATGGCGCTCGCGCTCCGGGAGGCGGAGCGCGCGGCGTCGCAGGGCGAGGTGCCGGTCGGCGCGGTGCTCACGCTCGGGCACGAGGTGATCGTCCGCGCGCACAACGAGCGCGAGCGCTCGTGGGATCCGACCTCGCACGCGGAGCTCCTCGCGATGTCTCGCGCGGGCCCGACGCTCGAGCGCTGGCGACTCTCGGACTGCACGTTGTACGTGACGCTCGAGCCGTGCTTGATGTGCGCGGGCGCGATCGTGAATGCGCGCGTGGGGCGCGTGGTGTACGGCGCGCGCGATCCGAAGGCGGGCGCGGTCGAGAGCCTGTTCGCGGTGCTCGCGGACCCGCGCTTGAACCACCGACCGGAGGTGACGCGCGGCGTGTTGGCGTCCGAGTGTTCGGCGATCCTGAAGTCGTTCTTCGCGGCGAAGCGGGCGGCGGGCGAGGGGTCGAAGTGATGGGTGGACCCGTCACCTGAGGGGTGGGCCCGTCACGTCGCGCCCGGTTCGGTGAGGCCGTGGGCTTGGTCCGAAGTTCGCTCTCGGATCGACGTATGACGTCGAATGTCGATCTGGGCAGGAGCCCTCCCACCACGCGTGTCCAGGAGTTCGAGGCGCCGGATGCGGTGACCGTCCCGGTCATCCCGCCGGGTGCGCTCGGCGGCGCGGCGGGGGTGCCGCCGCCGATCGAGGACCGCCTCGCGGGCGGGGTGGTGTCGGTGCCGACGGCCGAGTCGCGCGCGCTGGGGCGCACGGTGTCGCGGCAGCAGGAGGAGGCGATCCGCGCCTTCCTGCTCCGACAGGACGGCGGCCCGGCGATCGATCAGGCGCAGGCGCAGGGCGACGGACTGACGCCGCGCGGCGATCGCGACGTCATCCCGCCGCTCCCCGGCGGAGGCGCGGGCGGCCCGGAGGCCGACGTCGGCCAGAAGCCGGTCACGCCGACGGGGCGCTTCAACGAGGACGAGCTCGCGGTGCTGACGAGCCACCCGATCGAGGCGTGGCGCGTCCGCGATACGCCCGAACTCGCGCGCGCGGCGACCGCGGAGACCGGCCTCCCGGGCATGCACAACGGCGAAGCCGACGCCTTCCGCCACGCCTACTGGAACGCGCTGATGACCTCGCGCGCAGGCCCCGAGTTCGCGGAGGCCCTGGCGACCGCCCACGAGACCGGCTCGACGAACCCGCCCGGCGAGGTCGAGATGGACCTCCACAACAACGCGGTCGGCCGCCGCATCGCCGTCGAGAACCCGGGGGCCACCGACGAAGAGCTGCGCGACTTGGTGTTGAGAGCGCTGGAGGCGGGCGAACTGATGACTTCGCCTCCTTCGGCGGAGCCTGCGCCCTGAGGTCGAGACGCACGCATCGTTGAACTGCCGATGCAAGCTCTGCGAGCCCGAGCGCCCTCAGTTGACGCACTGACACGGGGACGCGAGAAATGCTGAGCAGCCGGCCTCCTCGCAGCAGGCGCGCAATGACTCGCTACTCGAGCTAGAGCACGACGCAGGATAGCGACAGGTCGAGGGCGTATCGGAGCAGAGCGCCTCATCCGTCTCGCCATCGCAGTCGTCGTCGATGTCATTTCCGCAGCGTTCGACACCCGCCGAGCAAGAAGTGCCGTCGAGCGTCCCCACGCAACCGGATGCAACACAGCAAGGGTTGCCGGAGCCGAATGTGCAGATACGGGCGTCAATGCAGAAGGCGGAGACGGGTTCGCAGCGACCGCCGTCGACGAGGACTCCCTCGCAGTTACTCTCCACACAGCATTGATCCTCACTGCCCATGTCGCAGAGCCGCACGCCTGGGCACGGGTTCGTCGGAAGGTCTTGGGTGTCTGACGTTCCGTTGCAGGCCGCGGCGGCGAACATGGTCAGTAGAGCAACTCGATAGTCCATATCGCCTCATTGGGATTGGGCACGAAGACCGTCGTCTCCGTGAAGTAGACGTTCCCGGCGTTGTTGATGCCGGCGCTGAAGGGGGGAGAACACCAGGTAGTGTACCCAGGGAGGGAATTGACACATCCAAGTACCGTCGCTGGTCCCTGATCGGGGCGGGCCTCGTACAGGCAGGTCGTGAAGCTGACCGGGTAGTTTGTGTCGTCGGCATGCACACATATGTAATCGACGTACCCGTTCAGCGAACCGCGTCGGTGACCTTCGGCCGGCATGAGGGCCCGATCGGCTCATGGCCAAACGAGAGAG
>JAUHYN010001467.1 GCA_030426505.1 bacterium
ATCACCATCATGATGCCGGCCGCTTCGAACCCGCGGTGCGGGACGGGCGTCGGCAGCACGCTCACGGAGGAGGTGTCGGTCGGCGGGTGAGCGGTGGTCTTCTTCTTCTTCTTCGCCATGGCCGGTGACGTCCGGGGCAAAGTGTAGTCATCCCGGGATTACGTCAAAAAAACGACCGGGCGGTGCGCGGCATTCACCAAGGGCGCGCGGCGGCAAACCTTCAGAATCAATACGGGTTGTCGAGGTAGCCCGCGGCGTCGGGGTCGGGCGCGGCGGACTTCGTCGCACTCGGCGGCGCCTTCGGCCCTTCCGGCTTCACCTCGGCCTTCGCCTTCGCCTTCGACAGCGGCGGCGGCTTCACGAGCGGGGGCTCGATCTCGATCGGGTCGAGGACCCGCCGCTCGGGCGCCGGCTCGGGCGCGACGGCGGTGGGTGCCACCTTCTTCGCCGGGATCTGCACCGGGATCCGCGCGGCTTCGTCGCGCATCCCCAACCACAGCCCGGCGCCGAGGCCCCCCACGATGAACAGCGCGACGGCCGCGACCCAGATCCAGGTCGGGACGCGCGTGGGGATCGCGTCGAGCCTCACGGTGCTCCCGGGGATCGCGCCGACCACGCTCGGGTCCTCGAGCGGGACGCCGTCGGGGATGGGCGTGACGCTCGGCGAGCCCATGTCGCCGAGGCTGTACGGGGCGAGCGAGGTCTCGGTGCCGTACGACTCGTCCGTCTCGAAGCGCCAGATGGTCTTGAGCTGCGCGAGGAGCTCGCGCGCCGACGCGGGGCGCGCGTCGCGGCGGCGATCGAGGCAGCGGTGGATCAGGGCCTCGAGCTCCGCCGAACAGTCGGCGTCCGGATCTGCCTCGCGGATGAACGGCGGGTCCTCCATCACCTGGGCGCGGATCAGATCCACGATCGAGTCCGCTTCGAACGGCGGCCGGCCGGTGAGGAGTTGGTAGAGGATGATGCCGACCGAGTAGAGGTCGGCGCGGCCGTCGACCTCTTCGCCGATCGCCTGCTCGGGCGCCATGTAGCCCGGCGTCCCGAGGAGCACGCCCGCGTTGGTGAGGTTCTCGTCGACGTGGACGCCCGCGAGGTCGCCCTCTTCCTCCGAGAAGATCTTCACGATGCCGAAGTCGAGGACCTTCACGAAGTCGAGGTCGTCGTCGTCGGGCACGACCATGATGTTCGCGGGCTTGAGGTCGCGGTGGACCACGCCCTGTTCGTGCGCCTTGCGGAGCGCGCGCACGAGCTGCAGCGCGATGTTGAGCGCGCGGCGCCGCGGGAAGCGACCGACCTCGCGCGCGACCTCGTACAGCGAGCGCCCCTCCACGTACTCCATGACGGTGAAGAGGTTGCCGTCCTCGGTCTCGCCGAAGTCGTAGATGCTCACGATGTTCGGGTGCGCGAGGCGCGCGG
>JAUHYN010000468.1 GCA_030426505.1 bacterium
GGTGTGCCGCGTGGTCCACAGCCCGGACGCCGCGGCGGTCGGTCGGCTCTTCGAGCTCGACGGCGCGCAGCACGACATCGGGCGCGCGGAGACGGGGGCGGGGCTCATCGACGACGAGACGATGTCGCGGTCGCACTTCCGCCTCGTCCCGGACGCGGGCGCGCAGTACCTGGTGGAGGATCAAGGTACGGCCAACGGTACGTACGTCGACGGTCAGCGCGTGGCGGGCCGTGTCGCGATCGGGCCGCAGCAGGTCATCGCGGCGGGCGAGACGTTGTTCGTGGTGGACGTGGCGCCCAAGCGCGACGCGCTCCCGGCGACGGACGTCGAGGTCGAGGGCCTCCAGGGCGTGGTCGGGGTCTCGTTGGTCGCCGAGCGCTTGCGGCGTTCGCTCGCGACCGTCGCGCGGTCCCCGGGCTCGGTGTTGCTCCTCGGCCCGACCGGCTCGGGCAAGGAGGTCGCGGCGAGCGCGCTCCACGCGCAGAGCGGTCGCTCCGGGCCGCTCGTCCCGGTCAACTGCGCGGCGATCCCGAGGGACATGGCGGAGGCCGAGCTGTTCGGTCACGCGCGCGGCGCGTTCACCGGCGCGGAGGTCGCGCGGAGCGGCTACGTCGAGCGCGCCGACGGCGGGACGTTGTTCCTCGACGAGATCGGCGACCTGCCGGAGGCGTTGCAAGCCAAGTTGCTCCGCGTGATCGAGACGGGCGACATCTCGCGGCTCGGCGAAGAGCAGACGCGCCGCGTGGACGTCCGCTTCATCGGCGCGACCCACAAGGACCTCGAGGGCGGCGCGTTCCGGAAGGACTTGTTCGCGCGCTTGAGCGACTGGGTGCTCCGGCTCCCGTCGCTCGCGGAGCGGAAGGTCGATGTGCTGCCGTTGTTCGAGCACTTCCTCGGCGACGTCGACTACGGCGCCGAGGTCGCGGAGGCGCTGTTGCTCCACGACTGGCCGATGAACGTGCGCGAGCTCCGCAAGCTCGCGGAGCGGTTGCGCACCCTCTCGAGCGACGACGAGATCGCGCTCGACGATCTGCCGTCGGCGTTCGTGGAGCGGCTCGCGCATCGCTTCGCGGACGAGATCGATCCCGAGGATCCCGACATCGCGGCGCCGGCGCGTGAAGAGCTCGTGGCTGCGCTCGAGGCGTCGAAGGGCAACGTGAAGGACGCCGCGGCCGCGAACGGGTGGCACCGCACGCAGCTGTACCGGTGGCTCAAGCGGCGCGCGATCGATCCGAAGGCGTTCCGTCCGTGACGAGCCTCGGCGAGCTGCGCCGCCGCCTCGGCCTCGCCCACGACACGTCGCCCGAGCGCTACGTCGTCGAAGGCGAGTTGGGGCAGGGCGCGTTCGGTCGCGTCGTGTCGGCGCGCGATCGCGATCTGTCGCGGTCGGTCGCGGTGAAGGTCATGAGCGCGGACACCAGCGCGCGCGAGGACGTGGAGGCGTTCCTCGCGGAGGCGGTCGTCACGGGCCGCCTCGAGCACGCGAACATCGTCCCGGCCTACGACGTCGGCGTCTCCGACGGCCTCGGGCTCTACTACACGATGAAGCGGCACTCGGGCCGCTCGCTGCGCGACGCCCTCGACGGGATGTCGCTCTCTCGCGCGCTCGACGTGTTCGCGCAGGTCTGCCGAGCGGTCGCGTACGCGCACGGGCGCGGGGTGGTGCACTCGGATCTGAAGCCCGAGAACGTGCTGCTCGGCGAGCACGGCGAGGTGCAGGTCGCGGACTGGGGGCTCGCGTTCGTGGTCGAGGGCGGCGCGGCGCAGGTGGGCGCGCGGATCGCGGACGGGACGCCGCGGTACATGGCGCCCGAGCAGATCACGGACCTGCCGGAGTCGCTCGATCACCGCGTCGATGTCTGGGCGCTCGGCGTGATCCTGTTCGAGCTCCTGACGCACACCGTGCCGTTCGACGGGGCCGACGCGGAAGAGGTGATGGAGGCGGTGCTCACGGACCCGGTGGTGCCGCCGTCGCGACGAGTGCGTTCGGTCTCCGCGGCGCTGGAGGCGATCTGTCTGCGCGCGTTGGAGAAGTCGCGCGGCGCGCGCTACGCGCGGGTCGAGGAGATGTTGGCGGACCTCGACGACGAGCTCGAGGGGCGCCGCGAGCGCGCGCGTCGCGAGGCGTTGGTCGAGCGGACGCTGCGGGAGTTGGAGTCGGCGCTCGCCGGGGACGACGATCTCGACGTCTTCGCGCGCGCGGCCGATCGCGTGTTGGAGGGGCTCGAGGCGGTACCCGGGCACGCCGCGTTGGCGACGGGCGCGGGGCGCCTCTACTGGCGCGTGTTCGAGCGGATCTATCCGGGGCGCCCGTCTTCGGAGGGGCCGCGCGCGTTGGCGTTGCTCGGGGTGCTCGCGGAGCGGGCGCTTTCGGGCGTCGTCGCGGCGAAGACCGGCGCGGTGCCTTCGTCGGGCGCCGACGACACGTGGCTCGCGCTCGTCCGTCGCCTCGCGGAGGGCGAGCCGGTCTCGGCGTCCACGGCGCCGCCATCGCTGCGCGCGTTGGTCGCGCGCATCGAGCTGTTGTCGACGGTGTCGTTGTTCGCGTCGCTCGCGTCCCACCAGTTGCTCCCGATCGCGGAGGCCTGCGAAGAGGTCACGCTCGAAGCGGAAGAGACGCTGTTCGTGACCGGCGCCCCCGGCGACGCGCTCTACGTGGTCGCGTCCGGTTCGGTGCGCGCCGAACAGGGCGGAGCGGTCCTCTCGACGATGGGCCCCGGCGAAGTCTTCGGCGAGGTCGCCGTGTTCGGTGCCCGGCTGCGCACCACGTCGGTCGTCGCGGCGGAGGTGACGACGTGCCTCGCGCTCGACGCCGCACGCTTCGCGGCGCTGGTGGAAGCGAACGGCGCGATCGGCCTGGCGGCCCTGCGGGTGATCAGCGAGCGGCTGGAGCGAGCGACGCGGCGAGAGGCGGCGTTGAGGGCGCGGTGAGCGCGCGGCTCACGGATACCACTGCACCGTCGCCGCCACTGCGCTGAATCCGAACGTCATCGAGAAGCCGTCCGCCATGCGCGGATCCTGGAGGCACGAGCTCGGGTCTTCGGCGTCGAGGGGGGCGACGGTGGCGCCGCGACACGCGAGCGCGCCGCAGGCCGAGGCCTCGTCGACGCCGTCGCAGCAGAGGTCCGCGCGGCCGTCGCCGTCGCCGTCGAGGACGCACTCGAGGCCGTCGCCGTCGAGGTCGATGTCGGCTTGGAGGCCGAGCTGGAGTACGAGGTCGAGCATCGACGTGTGCGGCGTCGGGCAGCGGGGGCTGATGGTTCGGCAGTACGGATTATCGATCGCGTCGAGTGCGCCGAACGCGGCGACGCCGCCGAGGAGGCCGTCTTCGGCCGTCTCGAGGTCCGTCGGGAGGTGCATCCGCACGCGCGCGCGCTCGAGGCGGAGCGTTTGCGGGAGCGTCCGGATCGCGAGGGGCCATGGGATCTCGACCGCGGCCGGCGCGTCGACCTCGAGTTGGCGGTTGTCGATGTGCGCGGGCATTCGGAAGCGCGCGCGCTTCGGGAGGTCGCCGAAGATGCTCGCGTTGGCGATGCGGAAGGTGCAGCACGTGTCCTCGCCGGCCGGGACCGAGAAGTTGTTCTCGGGGCGGGCGTCCACGTCGTAGCCGCGGTAGACGCGGAGCTCGACATGCTCATCCGAACCCTCGTACGGAGCGTCGAGTTGCGCGACCTCGAGCAGCACGATCATCCGACCCTCCTCGAGTGGCCGCGCGAACACGTCGCCGAACCTCCGCGCTACGAACGGTCCGGTCCGGTTGTCGATGCACCCCTGTTCGGTGCATCGCCCGTCGAGGTCGAGGCCGTCCTCGGAGATCGTCACGTCGTCGAGCACGAACACCCGGCCGGTGCCGGGGGGCTCCTCCACCGGGGGCAGGGGCGTCGTCGTGTCCGGCGGCTCGGCTTCGAGCGCCGTGGTCGGGCCTTCGCAGGCGACGAGGAGGGCGAGGAGCGCAATCCAGCGGGGCACGTCGATGGGTCGCCGGCACCCCTCGGGAGCTTCACGTTTTTTCGATCGAACCCACGCGCCCGGTCCGCCGTCAGGGCGTCAACGGGAACACCGGCCCCCAGCTCGCGCGCACCTCGACGGTGAAGTAGCCGAGGCCGGGGAGGTCGGCGCGCCCGCGGCTGACGACTTCGCGCACGACCTGGAGGATCTGGGGATCGGTCCGCGTCGTGTTCGTCCAGGCGGTCGAGGCGGCGGAGGGGATCATGTAGGCGCTGTCGTTGGCGACGTCGCACCGCAGCTCGACTTCGCGATCGCGGTCCGACGCGATGACGTCGACGTCGAGGTTCGCCACGTCGGCGTTCCAGGCGACGCCGGCCTGGAGGCTCGTCGGTTGTCCCGCGGGCAGCGTGGTCGCGCGGACCTCGCTCGTGAGATCGATCGAGATCGGCTGCTGCGTCACGGCGTCGCCCGTCGCGCCGCCGACGAACGTCACCGTCGGGGCGACGGCGGTCATGAACGCGCCCCGGGGAAGCTGAGGCGCCATCGCCGGATCGAAGCGCCCATTCGCCGTGGGTTCGAGCACGACCGGGGTCAGACCGCCGCCCAGGTCGATCACGATCCGGGTCGTGTCGATCGGCCGCGGCGTCCCCGTCGCGACGCGTCGTACGCCGAGCGTGCAGCGCGTCCCCTCGTTGTCGGGGAAGTCGGCGCTCGACTCATCGAACGTGACCTCGGTCTCGTCGACCAGCTCGGCCCAGATCTCGAACGCGGACGTGTTCGCGCCCGTGACGCGCTCCTGGATCCACACCTCCGCGCGGATCCCGGTCAGCTCCGTGTCGGTGAAGCCGGCGTCGCGCGGACCCGCGTCGCGTGGGCCGGCGTCGCGTGGACCCGCATCGGGGCCGGCGTCGCGCGGTCCGGCGTCGCGGCGTGGTCCTGCGTCGCGCGCCGTCGTGGGCTTGGGCGGAGGCGGGATGTCGATCTCCACGCAGACCCCTTCGCTGCACTTGCGGGAGCCCGCGCAGTCCGCGCTGTTCTCGCATTCGTCGCCGCACGAAGCGACGGCGGCGCCGATGAATACGAGCGAGAGGATCCGAGACCAACGCATCGGGGTCGCATCATGCCCTCCACCCTCCGCGGACCCAACCCTGGTCCCGAGACCAGGCGCGATGGGCGCCGGCGTCATCGCGCTCTACGTCTTCTACTCAGTAGAGCGATGAGCACGAGCGGCGCGACGAAGAGGCCTCCGCGGTCGCCCCTGCGCGAAGTCGCGCAGTCGCAGGAGTCCTCCCCTTCGTCGAGCGTCGCGCCCGCATCTGGCGCTGCGCCCGCATCCCTCGGTGGGCCGGCGTCGCGCGGGATCGTACCGCTGTCGACGGTGCCCGCGTCGTTCGCTGCGGCATCGAGGGCGCCCGCGTCGATCGCACCGGAGTCCCTCGCGTCGCCCGCATCGCGCGCGGAGCCACCGTCGCGATCGTCGCCGCCGTCGCGCGGTTCCCCGGCGTCCGGCGATCCGGAGTCCGGCATCCCCGCGTCCGGCATCGGCACGCCGCAGATCCCGTCCACGCACGGCAGCCCGCCGCAGTGGTCCGCGGTCTCGCACTGCACGCAGGTCGCCGCGCCGGACTCGTCACAGAACGGGAGCACCGCGTCGCAGCCCACGTCGATCGTGGTCGAGGTGGTCGTGGTGTTGGTGTCGACGCATCCCACGCAGAACGGGAGCGGCTCAGCGCGCCCGCAGACGCTGGTCGACGTGCAGGTCGTCCCGAGCGGGAGCGGTTCGAAGTGGCACGCGTCGGCGATGCACGTGTCGTCGGTGCAGGGGTTGTTGTCGTCGCACTCGAGATCCGTCGTGCAGCCCGGCGCGCACTGGCTGAGGATCCCGCCGCCGCCGGGGTACATCAGGATGCCGCGCGGCGTCCCGGGCACGTACTCGATCAATCGAATCGACACCACGTTGTTCCCCGCGACGAACGCGCTGCTCGGGATCTGTACGGAGCCCGCGGACCCGAACCCGACGACGCCTCCGTAGCTCACCCCGTTCACGAACACCTCCGCTTGGTTGTCGGCGGCGACCTCCACCGAGAACGTGAGGTTCCCGGCGAACGTCGATGGCATGAACACCTCCTGGAACCAGAACGTGTCGGGCCCGCTCGTGATCCCGTTGCCGAAGTTGGCGTCCGTCGTCACCCAGTTCCCGGGCGGGAGCGACGCCCACGCCGGGTTGCGCGCGACGTAGCCCGGCGTCGCGTTCGCGCCGTTCGAGCTGAGCGACCACACCCAGTGCGGATCCGTGGACCCCGCCGCGAGCGCGACGCCCGCCGGGTTCACGCCCGACGCGTGCAGGCTCGGCACGCAGAACCACCCCGGCTCCACCGTGCAGTCCATCGCGCAGCCATCCCCGTTGGCGAGGTTGCCGTCGTCGCAGCCTTCGGTCGCGGCGATCGCGCCGTCGCCGCAGGTCTGCGCGATCGCGAGGCGCGGGAGGAGCAGGGCGAGCGGGAGGGCGAGGGCGACGCGGGACACGGAGCGATTGTGTCAGATGGTGCGGGTGCGCCGCGACGCGGGCGAGGTCGTACACGCCCAAGAGCCCGCAGCAAATCGCTTCCAGTCCGCAGCAAGATCTCCCGACCGGCTGCCGGCTGCCCGCTGGTCGCTGAGAGCTAGGGCGCGTAACCGTGCTGTAACTGACGGTCCCCGACGCCCGGTGACACCGTTTCGTCATGGCGTCCGATCCGCTCC
>JAUHYN010000469.1 GCA_030426505.1 bacterium
CCTGCGGATGGTGTTGCAGAGCGGCGCGCCGCTCGAACACGTCGCGGGCTACGTCGCGATCTGCGCGCCGCTGCACGGCACGTGGCGCTCGAAGTTCGCGCCGAGCGCGAACCTGAGGATGCTCAAACCGGACAGCGCGATGATGACCGAGGTGCTGTCCACGAAGGATCGTCTGCGTCGCTGGGACGGCCGCGTCATCACCGTCGCGGCGAAGGCCGATCAGTTCATCGAGCCGTTCGACAGCGCGCTCCTCGCCGGGAGCGAACAGCTCGTGCTCGACGATCGCGCGCACGTGTCGAGCCTGTTCGACCGCCGCGTCCACACGGCGATCCGCGACCTCGTGCGGCGCGTCTGACGACCTCAGTCGGACTGCCGGAGGAGCCCGGACCGGCCGGAGAAGCTCACGGTGAGGTCGCGCCCGGCCCGCGAGCGTGGCGTGGCGGCGACGGACTCGAAGAGCTCCTCTTCGAGCAGCACGGACGTCGCGACGTCGCTCTCGAAGTACGTGGCGGACGTGTCGTAGGGATCGTTGACGTCGCCGAAGCGCCACGCAGGATCGAAGTCGGCCGGCGGCTCGATCGTCAGTTCGGTCGCGCCGTTCAGATAACCCGGAGTCGTCGCCCACTCGATGACGGCGCGGGTCGTCCCGGCGAGCTGGACGAAGAACTGCGTGTCGGCGAGCGCGATCTCTGTGGCGCGCAGCGCGCGCTCTGCGCCGACCTCGAGGCGCGGCTCGCTCGGCCCGCTCGGCCCGACGATGGTATTCAACACGGCCGTCGTGGGATCTTCGCGGTAGCTCATGTGGTAGCCATCTTGTCGGGTCGTCACGACGAGGTGGACGTCGCCGTCGTCGCGGACCTCGGTCGGGGCCATCGCGACGGTCCCGGTGGTGGAGCGCTCGATGAGGACGCGCGTCCCGCGACCCGTGACGTAGAACGTGTCGATCTGCCGATCGTCGGGCGACGTGATCTGCGCGAGCTGCACGGGGACGTACTCGCGGCCGAAGTCGAGCGTGAGGGTTCGGGTCGACACGATCTGGGTGTCGCGTTCGATCCGGAGCGAGCGCGCGCCGCTCTGGGGTCTCAACGTCGTCGCGAGATCGTACTCGCCCCCGTCGGCGTCAGAATAGGCCGTCACGCCGACCGTGCCTCCCGTGGCGCTGATCGGCAGCGTGTGGATCTCGTCGAGCGCGACGGACACGGCGACGGCGCCGTTCTCCGGCGTGTCGCCGAACTCCACGGTGAGGTTCGGGAGGTCAGTCGCGAAGACGTCGATGTTGCAGCGCGCGACGAGCTCGGAGCTGTCCTCGGCGTGCAGGTAAAAGGCACGCACCGTCCCGGTCGGGCCGTCCGGGCCGGGGCACACGATCCACAGCGCGTAACGCTCGTGCTCGATGTCGAACGTCACCTCGCCGTCGACGGCCAAGAGGGTCCGCCACACGTCCGCGTCGCCGCGATACCCGACATACGAGGGTTGAACCGGGACGTCGGCGACGAGGTTCTCGTGCTGCGCGAACACACGCAGGCGCGCGGGGATGGGTTGGTCGAGGCGCTTGGGTTCGGGCTCTTCGAGATCGTTGCCGCCGCAGGCGAAGGAGAGGAGCGCGAGGGACGTGAAGACCGTCAGACGTCGTGCCATCGACGCACGACGCTAGCACTGACCGACCCCGTCCAACCAACCCGTGACCGGACGCACCGCGCCGTTTCGCCGATCGCGCGGCGCCCCACCCCGATGCAGCCCAACAAGAATCGCTCGTGAAATCGACGCCGTTGTGTCTAGGTCCGGCCTACATGACTTCGTTTGCCTCGCTGCGCCTCATCGATCCCCTGCTCCAGGCGCTCACCGCGAAGGGCTATGACACCCCCACCCCGATCCAGGCGCAGGCGATTCCGCCGCTCCTCGACGGGAAGGACCTCCTCGGCGTCGCCCAAACTGGCACCGGGAAGACCGCCGCGTTCTCGCTCCCGCTCCTGCAGCACCTCGCGACCCACGAGGTCCCGAAGCGCCGCCGCGCGCCGCCGCGCGCGCTGGTGCTCACGCCCACGCGCGAGCTCGCCTCCCAGATCGGCGACAACATCGCGGCCTACGGTAAGAAGCTGAAGCAGCGGCACATCGTGATCTTCGGCGGCGTCGGCCAACGCCCGCAGGTCGACGCGCTGGACCGCGGCGTCCCGATCATCGTCGCGACACCGGGGCGCCTCCTGGACCTGATGCAACAGGGGCACGTGGACCTCAGCGCGGTCGAGTTCTTCGTCCTCGACGAGGCGGATCGGATGCTCGACATGGGCTTCATCCACGACGTGAAGCGCGTCATCGCCGACCTCCCGGACCGCCGACAGTCCGCGCTGTTCTCCGCGACGATGCCGGACGTGATCGTGAAGCTCGCGCAGAAGCTCTTGAACGAGCCCGTGCGCGTCGAGGTCACGCCGCCCGCGACGACCGTCGAGCGCATCGAGCAGGGCGTGTTGTTCGTGGAGAAGGAGGACAAGCGCGCGCTGCTCGCGGAGATCCTCGCCAACCCCGAGCTCGAACGAACGCTCGTCTTCACACGCACCAAACACGGCGCGAACCGCGCGGCGAAGTATCTCGATCGTCAGGGCGTCACCGCCGAGGCGATCCACGGCAACAAGTCGCAGGGCGCACGCGAGCGCGCGCTCGATCGCTTCCGCCGCGGCGAAGCTCGCGTGTTGGTCGCGACCGACATCGCGGCGCGCGGCATCGACGTCCCCGGCATCACGCACGTCATCAACTTCGACCTCCCGAACATCCCGGAGAGCTACGTCCACCGCATCGGCCGCACCGCGCGCGCCGGGCACGACGGCGTCGCGCTGTCGTTCTGCGACGTCGACGAGCGCGCGTACCTCCGCGACATCGAGAAGACGATCCGCCAGCGCATCGACGTCCTCGAGGGCCACCCGTACGCGTCGAAGATCCCGTTCAACTCGACCCCGAAGAAGAGCGACACCGCCAAGTCCTCGCCGAAGCCACGCGGCGCGCGCCGCGGAGGCCGTCGCCGAGGTGGACGCGGTGGCTCCGCCGGCCGCCGCTGAGGTCCCCGGACGATGCGTTACCTCCACACGATGATCCGCGTCCGGGACCTGGACGCCGCCCTCGACTTCTTCGTCGACAAGCTCGGCCTGGTCGAGGTCCGCCGCCGCGACTCCGAGAAGGGCCGCTTCACCCTCGTCTTCCTCGCCACCGAGCGCGCGAAGGACTCGGACGCGCCCCACGTCGAGCTCACCTACAACTGGGACCAAGAGGAGCCGTACACCGTCGGCCGGAGCTTCGGTCACCTCGCCTACGAGGTGGATGACATCTATCTCACGTGCCAACGCCTCCTCGACGCCGGCGTCACGATCAACCGCCCGCCCCGCGACGGCCGCATGGCCTTCGTCCGCTCCCCCGACCTGATCTCGGTCGAGCTCCTCCAGAAGGGCGACGCCCTCCCCGTCCAGGAACCCTGGGCCTCCATGCCGAACACCGGCGAGTGGTGACGCTCCGCCGCGCGTTTTTCCCGCAACAGGGGTAGTCCGAGTCCCGATAAGAGAACACACGGGCCGCTATGCACCCACTCGGGCCCGAACCGGACTTCGAAGGACGCCACCATGGCCATCGGTAAGACCCCACCCAGCCTCACCCAACGACTCCTCACCGCCGCGAACATCCAGGTGGATGCGTTCGCGAGCGCCGGCAGCCAGGGGGGCAAGACGATCACCTGGTCGGAGATGAACGCGATCAAGACGGCGTTCGACGCCGACCCCTCCACCATTCGCGCCGCGGACGGCGGCCCGACGCACTACGCGAAGGAGGCCCAGGAAGGCCTCGCGAAGATGCTCGGCAGCAAGGCGATGGAGCCCGCCGCGCGCTCGATGTTCCTGCGCATGATCGGCGCCCTGCCCGAGGACCGCCCCGGCGACGAGATCGTCGCGCTGTACGCGGTCGCGATTCGTCGCGCCGCCGACGACCTGCGCGCGGATCCGAGCAACCCCGAGAAGATCGCAGTCGCGCGGATGCTCTCCACGCACGCCGCGGACGTGCTCACGCCCGTCGCCGCCGCGTCCGGCGCCGACGTCGCGGGCACCGGCATCCGCCCGCAGGCGACGCCGCGCGGCGCGGCCGTGTTCGCGTCGGCTTCGTCGACCGCGCGCAGCGCGCTGTCGGCGTCGAGCGAGACGCCGCAGGGCGTCGCCGCTTCGATCGGCGCGCTCGCGGATCTGAACAAGGCGCTCAACGGGAACTGATCGTCATGGCGTCGATCGACTCGGGCCGGCGGCTGACGGAGGACGACTGGACGTCGCCCTTTCCGGCCCACGCGGTCTGGGAGATCACGCTCGCGTGCGACCTGGAGTGCAACCACTGCGGGTCGCGCGCAAAGCGCCGACGGCCGGACGAGCTGTCGACCGAGGAGTGCCTCGACGTCGTCGCGCAGCTCGCCGCGCTCGGATGCCGTGAGGTCACGCTGATCGGCGGCGAGGCCTACCTCCGCAAGGACTGGACGACGCTCATCCGCGCCGTCGCCGACGCCGGGATGATCCCCGGCGTGCAGACCGGCGCGCGCAACCTCACCGAGGCGCGCGTGCGCGAAGCGGCCGAGGCCGGCCTGCGCGTCATCGGCGTGTCGATCGACGGCCTCGCCGAGACCCACGACGCCATCCGCGGCGTCGAAGGCTCCTTCGACAAGGCGATCGAGGCCCTCGAGACCTGCAAGCGCTACGGCATGGAGCTGAGCGTCAACACGCAGATCCACAGCGGCATCCTCGAAGAGCTCCCGGCGCTGCTCGATCGCTTCATCGAGATCGGCATCGCGACCTGGCAGATCCAACTCACGGTCGCGATGGGCCGCGCCGCCGACAACGACGCGCTCCTCGTCCAGCCCTACGAGCTCCTCGAGATCTACCCGGTGCTGTTCGCGCTGTGGGAGAAGGCGAAGGTCCACGGCATCGACCTCATCCCCGGCAACAACATCGGCTACTTCGGTCCGTATGAACACGCGTGGCGCGGGCAGAGCGAGTACAGCCACTTCAAGGGCTGCAACGCCGGCCTCAACACGCTCGGCATCGAAGCCGACGGCACGATCAAGGGCTGCCCATCACTCCCGACCGCGCCGTACGCGGGCGGCAACATCCGCGACCTCTCGCTCGAACGCATCTGGAACGAGTCCGACGCGCTCGCGTTCAACCGCACGCGCACCACGGCGGATCTCTGGGGCCGCTGCGAGGGCTGCTACTACGCGGACGTCTGCCGCGCCGGCTGCAGCTGGACCACGCACACGCTGTTCGGCCGCACCGGAAACAACCCGTACTGCCACTACCGTGCGATGAAGCTGGCCGAGGAAGGCCTGCGCGAGCGCGTCGTCAAAGTGAAGAGCGCCCCCGGCGTACCGTTCGACTTCGGCGGCTTCGAGCTGATCGAAGAGCGCATCGCGGACGGCGCCGAGGTGAAGCGCATCGCCGCGACGCCGACCCCGGCGACCGTCGGTCACCCGCGACTGGTGATGCTCGCGTGAAGGCAAAGGGTCGCGTGCCGCCACAGCTCGCGCTGTGCCACGGCTGCAAACAGTTCGTCCGGCCCGAGGAGTACACGTGCCCGCACTGCCACGACGACATCGCGATGGCGGCGGTACGGAACCGGGATCGAATGGAGCGGGTGACGCAGGCGACGGAGGAATTGCAGCGCCTGCTCGATCAGCTCGGGCTTACTCGTTGAGGGTCTCGCGAAGGGCGAGCGCGAACGGCGCGAACCCAAGCGGGCACTCGCGTTCGAGGACTTCGAGATCCGCTTCCGCGACGACGCGCTCCCGAAGATCGAGACTGTCGTCTTCATGGGCCAGCCGCGCGACCTTTGCGAGGAGGTCCTTGGAGCGTTTCTCGGGCTTTCCGCTCGACTGCTTGAGCTTCTCGGGAGATCCGCTGGGAACGACTCGACGAACTTCGTCTTCGCCGAGTGCGAGCACCTTGGCGAGCGCGCGGCGATCCGCCAACACCCAGGCCTCTCCGGATTCGACGGCCTGACCGCACACGACCTCGAGCCTGTCCGTATAGGAGTTCCGGTTCGCCGCCTCAGCCGCCATCGCTTTCAGCCGGTCGGGGTCACCATCGCGATCCACGACGCAGACCACCGCTTGGCACTCGGAGCGCAACGCGAGGAGCATCGCAGCTCGCACCTTGTGCTGGTAGCCGCGCTTCTTCGTTGGTGACAACCGCGTTACCTGCGCCCATCGAACCGCGAGCGATCCTTCGTCGTCGACATCGCACAGGCGCCGCACCAGTCCGGGAACGACGCCCCGAGCGCGATGAGGCTGTCCGCTGGGATCGGATGGTCCAACGTCATGACTCCCGTCGCCGACGTAGAACACCCTCAAGGCTTGGCACCCTCCGCGAGCTTCTCATCGCCGAGGAGGTACCAGAGCTCGCCCATCCCGAACTCTTCGAGCATCGGCGCGACCTGAGGCACATCCCGGAGATCGGTCACGGTCGTGTCGCCCTCGTCGTTCCGCCGAACGATTCGCACTTCGTCCGGCTGCGCGAGGTTGAGGAGGAGCGGGCTGTGAGTCGTGAGGACGATCTGTCGCGGACGATCGCCGATGACCCCGCTCGCGATGTCGCGGAGGATCTTGACGACGTCGCCGAGCCGGGACGGATGCAGGCCGTTCTCCGGCTCTTCGATCAAGATGATGTCCGG
>JAUHYN010000470.1 GCA_030426505.1 bacterium
CGACGGGCGTCAAAGCAATCGACTATTGTTTGACGTGTGACGTTCAAAATCCCGTCGGTGAGCCGACCTTGCACACCGAAGAATTGATCCGAATTCCGGGAGGGTCCTTTTGCTTTGCGCCACCGAAGAACGCTCCCCCTGTATCAGACTTGCCAGCGCTATCCAATGGCTATGTCACGTTCGGGTCGCTGCACCGACCGTTCAAGGTATCGCCAAGAACCCACGATCTATGGGCGGCCGCACTCAACGCATGTCCAAACGCAAGGCTGCTTGCGTTCAATACGCGGTTCAATGACCAATCAAAATTGGAACTCAGAAACGCGTTGATCGAACGGGGGATCGACGGGGATCGGATTGAAATCCGCAACACTTATCGCGGCGAATCCTATTTGGAAACCTATCGAGAAATCGACATCGGTCTCGACGCGACGCCCCACGGCGAAGATCCGATCGTACGGCGGAAGCTCCGGCGCAACGTACGCCTCGACGGCGGCGCCGAACACCGTGCCGTCGAGGATCGCCATCAAAGCATCGACGGTCGGCGCGCCTTTCACCGCCGCGTGCGAACGAATCCGCGCGAAGTCGTCGTGCGGCGGTGACTGCACGAGCGCGCGGCGAAGCTCGAGCCGTTGGCCCTGCGACAGGTCGGCGAGCTGACGCGCGACCGCGTCGCGCTCCATCGGACGCAGCGCCGAGCGCCCCGCCCGCACCGCTTCGATGCGCGGCGCGAAGCCGTAGCGATCGACGAACGCTGCAACGATCGGCGAGAGGCCGCGCAGCGCGGCGCGCGCCCGTGTGTGATCCGCGGCGGTCGTCGTCGGCGGATCCGGTGCCTCGGGCGGAGGAGGGGGCGTCGGCGTCCCTCCGGCCGGCGGCACCGCGGACTCCGCGGGCCGCACCTTGGGCGCGCTCCACGGATTCCACCACGGCATCCCAACTGAGTGGTCGCAGGGAGAGGGGTGTGACACAAGGGTGAGCGCGCGGCGCGGAGGAGGCCGAGATGGATACCGAGTCCCCGTGGGCGAGTAGCCCCGCCGAGCCGCCGCCCGTCGAGCGCCGCGATCCCGGCCTCATCCCGCCACCCGGTCCCAACGCCGCGCAGCGCGCGCTGGTCACTGCGCTCGGTCCCCTCACGGTGTGGGGCGCCGGTCAGGTGCCGTTGCTCCCCGACGTCGAGTATCTGACGTACACCGTCGGTGCGCTCGGCGTGACGCCGATCCTGTCGGCGTTCGTGTTGGTCGAACTCGCCGCGCTCATCGTGCCGCCGTGGCGGTCGCTGCGCGTCAGTGGGCGCGCGGGCCGCGCTCGCCTCGGCGTCGCGGTCGCGGTGCTCGCGATCCTCTTCACGTTCGGTCAGTCGTACATCGTCGCGCGACAGCTCTACGACTTCGCGAACCAGACCGGCGTGGTGCTGTCGCTCGCGGGGACGACCGGGTTCTTCGCGTTCATCGCGGTGACGATCGATCGCTACGGCCTCGGCTCGGGGTTCGCGAACCTGATCGTGAGTGGGTTCGTGATCGAGACGTTCGATATCCTCTGGACGCAGTTCCCGTACGGCCCCGGCGAGTACCTGATCCACGTCCTCGCGCCGTTCGTAGTCGCCGGCGTCGGGCTGTTGTTCGCCGCCGGGCGCACGGGCCCCGCCGTGCGCGGGACCCACGAGGGCGCGCGGATCCCGTTCATCGCGTGCGGGTCCGACGCGCTCGGGTTGTTCACGTGGTGGACGATGGTCGCGTATCGCTTCGGCGACCTCGGCTACACGCTGCCTACGCTGGACGTGCAAGGCGACGCGCAGCTCGCGGTCGACGCGATCATCGTCCTCATCGGCGTGGTCGCCGCGACGTTCGGCTTCTCGGGGCCGCGCCGCGTGACGCGGATGTACGCGAAGTGCCTCGGGGTCGACGCGGAGGAGGCCGACGCCCTCGCGCGCACCGCGATCGGGGACGCGCTCCGCCTCGCGTTGTTGTTCGGCGGCGCGGTGTTGGTCGTCGACTACTTCGGCGTTCCGAACATCGATGACCCGCCGGTGCTCCCGCGCGCGATCACGCTGTTCGCGATCGGGATGTTCGCGCGGGATCTCTGGCGGGAGTGGCGCGCACGCTCCGAGCACCCGGACCTCGTGGAGATCTGGCCTTCGCATCGACCGTACGCGGTGGTGCCGGTGGTGTACGCGCTCCGGGAGCGCGGAATCGACGCGTTCGTGTTCGGCGTCGGCTACCGCACGCTCGGGCAGGTCTTCGCGCCATACGTCCCGATGTCGATCGTGGTCCCCGAGGAGGACGGTCCGCGCGCGCAGGCCATCGCCGCCGAGCTGCTGTCCTGACCGCGCGCGTCACATTGCCTCACGGGCGCGCCGGTCGGACCCGAGACCGAGACGTCCTGTCGCAGTCGAACGCTCCGTTCGGACCTTCGGCGCGCTGGCACGCGGCGTGCGACGGGCGCGGGCATGAACATGAAGAACTGGATCCTGTCCCTGTGTGTCCCCGCGGCGCTGCTCGCTTGTTCGAGTTCGTCCGCGCACCGCTCGGGTCCGAACGCCACGCCGGTCCCGACCGACCGCGCGGGTGACGGTCCCTCGCCGGTCGCCGACGGCTCGGGCACCGAGGTCGGCGTTCACCGCGAGCGCACCGGCGACGCCGACGGCCTGGAGACGTGGACCAACATCAACTTCTCGAAGAAGACCCCGATGACGGCGAGCCTCGTCCACGTCGACGCCGAGACGGCGCAGGCCTGCGCGATGAGCGAAGGCGAAGTCTACTTCGCGTACGACTCGGCCCAGGTCGACTCGGCCGCCGAAGCGAAGCTCCAGCGCGTCGCGGACTGCCTGAAGAAGGAAGGCGCCGCGATCTCCGTCGTCGGCTACGCGGACCCGCGCGGCTCCGACACCTACAACACTGAGCTCGGCATGAGCCGCGCCGAGAGCGTCGCGCGCGTCCTCGAGCAGCGCGGCGTCCCGTCGGATCACGTCTCGACGATGAGCGAGGGAGAGACCGGCGACGTCGAGAACCCGGCCGGCTGGCCGATCGCCCGCCGCGTCGAGATCCGCACGAAGAACCGCGCGGGCTAACTCGTCTCGAGCCCACGGAACGCGACGGCTGCGCTCGGGAGATCTCGCTGCAATCTGAGAGCTGAAAGCTGGAAGCTCGTCAGGAACGGAGCGCGACGGCCTTCGGGCGCCAGCGGTACGTTCGACGCGGAGCGGACGTCTCGGTACCCGACGCGGTCGTCGCCTCCTCCGTCGCCTGACTCCGTCGTCGGCGTCGCTCGAACTTCGGCGCGCGACTCCGGTCGGACGTGCCGGCGGCGCGCGTCGAAGCCCGACGCGCTCTCGAGGTCGACGGGCCGCTGACCGCGGCCGTCGAGGGTCTCCGCCGCAGCGAACGTCGCGCGCGGGCCCCGTTACGTGACCACCTGGGTGACTCCATCCTCCTCATCGAATCGACGGTGCGCGGGCGCGCTGAAGGTCGTGACTCAATTCACGCCGCGCTCGACGCGCAGCGCCCGAGGGTCGCCGCGGTAGAGCGCGACCTCCAGCGGCGTGTCGAGCGGCGGTAGCCAGCGCTTCGTCGCCGGGTCGAACCGCGCCACGGGGCGCGTCGCGATCCTGACCTCCGTGCGCTCGCCTGGCGCCAAGTCGACGCGCGCGAAGCCGACGAGCGCGCGGACCTCGCGCACCGCGTACACCTGCACGACGGTCACGCCGTCGCGCTCGCCCGTGTTCTCGACGGTGACTTCGACGCCGCCTTCGCCCCGGCGCGCGTCACGGAGCGCGAACGTCGTGTAGCCGAGGCCGTACCCGAACGGGTACGCCGCCGCGACGCCGTCGCGATCGAGCCGCCGCTGTCCCCACCACCGATCGTAGCGCACGCGGCGCGCGGTGCGTTCGAAGGGACCGAGATCCGCCTCGCGCTCCGGGAACGCGACGGGCAAGCGACCGCACGGCGAGACGCGCCCGGAGAGGACGTCGGCGATCGCGTGACCGCCCTCCATCCCCGGATACCCCATCTACGGACCTCGCTTCGCTCGGGCCGTGGGCACGTGTCTCGGACGAACGACGGCTCCGCCGTCGCCCGCCTCGCCGGGTACCCCATGACGAGGAGCGCGCGCGGCGCGCGGCGCCACGGCATCACGACCGCGCCGCCGGTGATCACGACGACCACGGTGTTCGGGTTCGCGGCGGCGACGCGCTCGATCAGTCGCTCTTGCTCGGCGGGGACGTGGAGCGATCGCCGATCGCCCCCGCCGGGGTGGAGCCAGCGCCCGACGGTGCGCACGACTCGACTCACCACGCGCTTGCCGAGCGCCGTGCGGATCGGGAGCGTGAGGTGGCCGATCATGTCGGCGTCGGTCTCGATGAACGCCTCGCCCTCTTCGCGCGCGGTGTAACCGACGACGACGATCGCGACCTCGCTGGCCGAGGCGATCTCCGCCCCGCCCGTGCGAACCTCGGCGCGCGGGAACGCGGCGCGCACGCCGTCGAGGACGGAGGCCGTCGAAGGCGGCCGGACCTTGGAGGAGCCGATGTCGCCGGTGTTGTCCGCCTCCGCGAGCGGGCCGATCACCGCGATCGAAGCGACGTCGCCGAGCGGGAGCACGCCGTCGTTCTCGAGGAGCACGCACCCGCGCGCCGCGGCGTCGCGGGCGAGCGCGCGGTGCTCGGCGCTCGCGACGCAGTCCGGTGAGGGCGCCGGTCCACGCTGCGCGGCGTGCGCGAGCTGCGCGCGGACGACACGCTTCGCGGCGCGCTCGACGAGCGCGGGGTCGACGCCTCCGCGGAACGCCCGCGCGCGTTGTTGGCGAAACGGCATCTCCACGTCGAGGCCGGCCGCGAGCGAGGCCGTCGCGTCGCGGAGCCCCCACACGAAGTCGGAGATCACGACGCCCTCGAACCCCCACTGCTCGCGGAGGATCTCGTTGAGGAGCCCGTGGTGTTCACCGCACCACACGCCGTTGACCCGGTTGTACGCGTTCATCACCGCGTCGGCGCCAGCGTCGATCACCTCCCGGAAGTGCGGGAGGTAGACCTCGTGCAGCGTCGCGTCGTCGACCTCCACGTCCACGTAGAAGCGCGCGTCCTCCATCGAGTTCAGCGCGAAGTGCTTCACGCACGCCATCACGTGCCGTCGCACCCCGCGCGTGAGCGCCGCGCCCATCGCACCGAGCAGCGCCGGCTCGTCACCGTAGCTCTCTTGCGCGCGCCCCCACGCCGGGTGCCGCGTGAGGTTCACACACACGCCGCCGAACAGGTTCGCGCCCTGCGCGCGCGCCTCCGCACCGATGGCGCGCCCGATCGCCTCCTCCAGCGCGACGTCGAACGTCGCGGCCCGCGCGATGGGGACGGGGAAGCAGGTCGAAGCCCCCATCACCACCCCGCGCGGCCCGTCGGTGAATCGAATCCCGGGGAGCCCGACGCGATCGATCGCCCCGGCCACGATCGGCTCGGTGTTGTAGCTCCGTACCATCGCGAGCAGCCCCGGCCACACCGGAGCGTCGCCGTCGAGGAGCCGGAGCCGCTCGCGCTCGGTGAGCTCGGCGACGAGCTCGCTGGCGGCGTCGGCGGGCGAGAGCGCTCCGCGTCGAACGCGCGCGAGGAGCGCGTCGTACAGCAGCGACGTCAAACGTGTGCTTCGAGGATCCGTCGTGCGAGCTCGAGACGGTCCTCGTCTTCCTTGCTCGAGAAGATCTGGCGATCCGAGAAATCGGCCGGGAGTCGGAACGGGAGTTCCGGGTCGCTCGTGACGAGCAAGACTTCCTTGTCGAGTCCTCGGGCCAAGCCAAGTTCGAAGACGGTCCAGTCGGACTCCAGCGCACGCGGGGTGAGGAGCATGACGATCCGATCCGACTCGCGGAATCGCTCGACCATGTGTTCACGCCACTTGTCCCCGAGGTGAACGCTGTCCGGCGTGAACACCTCGGCACCGCGAGCCCTGAGAGCGCTCACGAGCGACTTCGCCGAGTCTTCGTCATCTCGCGCATAGCTCACGAAGAGACGTTGCGCGGGGTGCGGCCTCCTCGCGTTCATCTCTGTGCCCTCGCCGCGCGACGCGCGATGCCCTTCACGAGCTTCTCGAAGTCATTGAGGTTCACCGTGAGGTAGCCGTTCAACGGTGCCGGCGCCTGGTCGGCGGGGATCTTGTCGCAGACGAAGGTCATCGGCTTCCTCATTCCCACTGCGACCCCGGCCTCGTACTCGACCCAGTCACTCTCGATCGACGCCGACGACCCGAGTACCAACACCTCGGAAGAGACCTGAATCCCGTCGACCACCGCCTGGTCGATTCTATCACCGCCGTCGAGGTTCCGTTCGTCCAGCCATACATCGAGGCCCTTCTTCTTCCGAATCGACTCCGCCATCTTCCCGGCGATCCAGGCGTCCTCGCTGGCATGACTGAGGAACACGACGTACCGCCCCTTCTTCTTTCGTCCCTTGGCCCCCACCGCGACGCTCTCCGTCGCATGCCATCTCCTCTTTGACCACTCGATCGACAGTGGAAATCATTGCGCGCGACGACCTCGGTCAGGCGTGCTCCGTCCCACGCCGCATCACCTTCGATCCGATCCACCCGAGGAACCGCACCACCGCCGCGTACGAGTCCTCGATGAGGCAGATCGTCGTCGGCAACAAGACGGTCGTGAGGAACGTCGACACCACGAGCCCCCCCATCAGCACCACCGCGA
>JAUHYN010000471.1 GCA_030426505.1 bacterium
GTCGCGGGGCTGCGCGGATTATGGGCCGGGCCGTATCTGGCCGATGTTTTCGGTGCCGACAGTATCGCCATCGGCAAGGCGACCTTGTGGATGGCGGTGGCGATGATCGTGGGCACGATGATCTACGGGCCGCTCGACCGGCGCTTCAATACGCGCAAATGGGTGTCCGTGACGGGCCTCGGCGCCGTCCTCGCGGTGCTCTATCTGATCTTCAACGAGGGCCACACGGCTACGTCGGGCGAGGCGCTCGTCCGCGAGGCGTTGATGCTCGAAGCCATTCGCCTCGCGCGGGTGGTCGTCCACCTGCTCCCCGAAGAGCCCGAGGCGGTGGGGCTGCTCGCGTTGATGTTGCTCGTAGCGTCGCGACGCGCGGCGCGCACCGACGACGCGGGTGCGCTCGTGTTGCTGAAGGACCAGGATCGCGCGCGCTGGGACCGCGCGATGATCGGCGAGGGGCAGCGGCTCGTGCGGCAGTGTCTGCGGATCAATCGCCCGGGGCCCTATCAGATCCAGGCCGCGATCAACGCGGTGCATGCCGACGCGCTCCGCCCCGAGGACACCGCGTGGCCGCAGATCGTCGTGCTCTACGATCAGATGATGGCGATCGCGCCAAGCCCGGTCGTCGCGCTCAACCGCGCGATCGCGTTCGCCGAGATCGCGGGCCCCGAGGCCGCGCTCGCGCAGGTCGACGGCCTCCCGCTCGAGCACTACCAGCCGTTCCACGCGACCCGCGCAGAGCTGCTCCGACGCCTCGGTCGCCGCGCCGAGGCGGTCGCCGCGTACGACGCCGCGCTCGAACGCACCGACAACGCGACGGAGCGCGCCTTCCTCACCGCGCGACGCGGTCAGTGCAGTTAGAATCGCCGCCATGGCCGGATACTCGGGGACGCCGCTCGTGAAGAAGCTCGGGATCAAGGACGGACACGCCGTCCTCATCCGCGGCGCGCCCGACGACTTCGACGCCACGCTCGGCGAGCTCCCAGCCGGCGTCACCGTCCGCCGCGACCTCCGCGGCAAGGGGCCGTACGACGTCATCCTCTTCTTCACGAAGTCGCGCGCCGAGATCCTCGCGGCGTTCGACAAGCTCCGCGCGCGCATGACGCCCGCGTGCGGGCTCTGGTTCTGCTGGCCGAAGAAGGCCTCGAAGGTCCCGACCGATGTCACCGAAGACGTCGTCCGCGGCATCGCGCTCGAGGCCGGCCTGGTCGACAACAAGGTGTGCGCGGTCGACGCGACCTGGTCGGGGCTCCGCGTCGTGATCCGCCGCGCCGACCGGTGACTTGGTCGGCGCTCCGATTCGGCGTATGCATCCGGCCGTGAAGCGCACGTTGGTCTCGATAGCCCTCCTCCTCACCAGCTGCGCGACGTGGAAGGCGGAGGTCCAACCGTCCGACGCGACCCCACGCACCCCACTCCCGCCCGAGTCGAAGGTCGTCGTGAGCGGCTCGCTCCCGTTCGCGCCGACGCGGCTCGAGTACGCCGCCGACGCCGCGTGCGGGATCGACGAAGGCGCCTCGCCCTCCATCGCGGCCGCGGTGAAGACGATCGATTGGAACGAAGGCGTGATGACCGCCGCCCCGCTCGAACACCTCGGCTCGGTCACCCTCACGCACCAACACGCGATCCCCACCACGGACCACGTGCTGCTCCAGAGCGTCATCACCCGCGAGGCCCGCGCGCTCGGCGCGAACGTCGCGGCGGTCCGTAAGACGACCAGCCAGAACGACCAGTACTACCGGACCGTCGAGTTCTTCGCGTACGACGTAGACTGCGGCGCCGCCCGCGCCGCGGACACGAGCACCAGCACAACGGCCGGGTAGCTCTCAGCGACCAGCGGGTGCGAGGCTTTCAGCGCCTGATGCGCTCGGGAGATCTTGCTGCGGACTGGAAGCTATTCGCTGCGGGCTCCTGGGCGCCGCACGTCCCAGGCCACGATCGAGAACAACAGGATCGGCCACGCGAAGGCGACCGCGATCCGCGTCGCGAGGAACACGCCCCGGCCGGTCATCGCGTTGTTCGGCGTCCACCACCACCGCACGCCGAACGCCCGCAGCGCGACGCCCGCCGCGGCGAGCACGAGGAACGGGAGCAGCATGAACGCACACGCGTCGACCGCGCCCTCGAACGTGACCTTTTCGGTTGTCCCGTCGCGGAGCCGATCGAACAGGTAGAGCACCGACGCGGCGATCAACACCCCGATCAGCGGCCCGAGCATCCGGTCCGCGAACATTCTCGCCAACGCGTTGAACCCATCGAACAACGATAGCCGCCCCACGAGCAGCGCCTGCCCGGCGCGCGTGGGCTGCATCATCGCCGCGACGACCAGCATCCACGGGAGCACCTCGAACAGACCGCCCCGCCCGCCGCGGAGGATCCGACGCAACGTGGAGCGCGGCGCCACGAAGACGCCGCCGAGTCGCCCGAAGTGATCGAGGAGGCGCGCGATCATTCGCGGCGGCGCCGACCGAGCACGAACAGCGCGGCGACCGCGAACGCGGCCCACCACGACGATGTGCCCCCGACGTCGCGGCAACCGCAGCCGCCGTCGCCCATCGAGTCGCCGTCGCCGCCGCCCACGCCGCCGTCGCGCGGGGTCTCGACGTCCATGTTGCACTCGTCGAGGAAGTTCACGATCGAGAGGTCGTCGATGCCGGCTTCGACCGTGCCGCGCCCGCCGGCGCTCTCGTCCGCGATGCTGAAGCGGAAGCGCATTCGATTCGTCAGCGCGACGGCGTCACGGATGCGGTAGCTGACGCGGGTCCACTCTTCGGTGTTCTCTTCGTAGCGCCCCAGCTCGACGTAGCTCGCGCCGCCGTCGTTCGACACCGAGACGATCAACGGCGCGTCGACCGGCGCCGGATCGCCCTGCACCGAGAAGTCGTACGCGACGTGCCACGCGTAGAACACGAGCGACGGATCCACGGCGTCGCCGAGCGCGAAGACCGGCGACTCCAGCGTCGTCCGCCCGCCGTCCAGATCGTTCGACGAGACGAAGCCCTTGAACTCCGGCCCGGTCATGAACGCGAGCTTCGCGTCACCCGGGGTGTGGTCGGTCGGCGGCTGCGTGACGATGCCCGCGACGCCACCGGTCTCCGGCTCCCCGAGCGCCCACGTGCCGCTGGTCGCGGAGTCCGCGCCGTCCGGGTTCACGCGCCAGTCCGGCGCCTCGTTGAGCGGATCGAATCGCAGCTCGCGGCTCCCGACGCCGAGTTCGATGCGCTCCTCGAACACCGGGCCCTGCGTCGTGGTGAAGCGCGCGATGAGCGGGAGCCCGACGTCGCAGGTGATCGTGCTCGACGCCGTCACCATGAACGGGGTCCCGATCTGCACCAGCTCACCGAACGGCAGCGGCGGCGCGTTCTGCGCGGCGGTCTGCACCGTCGTCGCGCCGTTGTCGGCGACGAGCTCGACGACCACGCCTTCCGCCGTCCCGATCCCGTTGTTCTGCGCGAAGACGCGCACCGAGAACGCCTCGCCCGGCGCGATGATGCCGTCGCCGTCGTCCATGATCTCGAACTGGCCGAGGACGATCTCCGGCTCCGGGCACCGCTCGGAGACCTTCGTACACATCGATCCGCCGGTCCAATTGTTCCAGGTGGTCGGGAAGTCCTCGGCGACGTCCTGCAGGACGTCGAGGTGCTGGCTCCAGCTCGCGCGCGGCTCGCCCGGCTCCGTCACGAGGACGAACGCGGCGCGGTAGTACGGCGGCTCCACGAACGGCGCCGGGATGCGCGGCATCATCTCCTCGAGGATCATCTCCATCGTCACGTTCCGACGGGTGCCGGTGACGACGTCGCCCGTGCGGACGTTCGATGTTCTATTGAGTGGATCGCCGGCGGCGTCCGTCGCGTCGCTGATGTAGAAGAAGTCGTCGACGTCGTCCGCGGACAGACGCCCCATCGCGTAGAGCTCGAGCGGCGAGAAGCCCATGTCGGTGCCGCGGTTCGTGAACGTGCCGTCGCCGTTGTCGACGTAGAGCCGCCCGTCGTGGACCGAGCCGTAGGCCTGCGCGAGCGTGCTCCAGTGCGCGCTGTCGCGGCCGAGCAACGCGAAGCTCGTCATGTTGTTCGCGTCGCGGAAGCGCATGTTGAAGAGCCACCGGTGCGACAGCTCGTGCGCGATCACGCCGTGGTAGAAGCCTTCGATCTCGTTGAGGCCGGCGAAGCTGCCGTTGCCCCACATGAGCATGCTGTTCATGTTGGAGAAGCCGGAGAGGCGACCGCCGAGCGCCGGGAGCCCCCAGCCCGGGCGGTTGTTGAACTGCATCTTCCCGACGCCGCTCACGTCGTTCTTGATGCCTTGGTAGTACGCGATGCCGGCGTGCGCCTGGTCCTCGAACGTCGTGTAGATCTGAATGGTGTCGAACTCGTCCGGATACATCGCGAGGACGCGCGCCACGATCGCGCGCTGGTTGTCCTCGGTGATTCCGAAGTTCCCGAGCCCGTTCTGCGCGACCGTCTGCGCGTCGCCCTCGAGCACGAGGATCTCGCCCTCGAGACTGAGCGCCGAACGCTTGATCGCGATCTCGGGCGTGACGGGGACGAAGTCCGGGTTGGGCTCGAACCCCTGCGAGCGATCGGTGTCGTTTTCGTAGTGGCTCGGGTGGACCTCGGGGACGTCGGTCCCCACGGGGCCTCCGCACCCGAGCACGAACAGGGCGGACAGCCCAAGAATCCAGCGAATCTGCATGACGGCGACCGGCATCCTGCCATACCGGCGAGCGCGGGGTCTCGTCCTCGAAAACACCGGGCGGTCTGATTCGACTCACCGCGTCACGAACGAGCCTCCGGCGCCGCCCCGACCCCCGACTGACCGATGGCCGGTTCAGGGTGCGCACAAGGTAGGATGGACGGCATGCCTGCATCTCGCGCTGCCGCGCGCGGCCTCGCGGTCCTGGCGACCGCCGTCGTCGCGGCCTGGTCGAGCCCCGCCGCCGCCACCGTCGTCAAGGCGATGACCTTGATGGAGAAGGCGCAGAGCGCGCCGGTGATCCTGCACGCCATCGTCCAGGGCACCGAGGTGCGCTGGGTCGTGCCGGGCGCGCGCGTCGAGACCCTCGTGACGATCGAGGTGATCGAGTCGCTCAAGGGCGGCTTCGAGAAGGGCGAGCGCGTCACCTTCCGCCGCGGCGGCGGGAAGATCGGCGACTTCGAACAGACCGCGCCCGGGCTCTGCGAATACGAGCCGGGCGAAGAGGTCGTGATGTTCCTCGAGCCGCTCGGCGCGAGCTACGTCGCGATCGGGATCGGCATCGGCAAGTACGAGGTCGAGGATCGGCAGACCGGCAAGTTCGTCGAGCACCACCCGGACGTCGCCGTCTTGAAGTACGGCGGTGACTCGCGGCGGCCCCAGGAGATCGAGCCGCACCCCGAGATGAACCCCGAGCCCCTCCCCGACTTCCTCAAGCGCGTGCGCAGCTACGTGCGCGGGTTCGGCGTCAAGAAGACCGCGAAGCCGGGTGACGTCTACGAGCTGAAGTCGGCGCCGCAGCGCGACTGAACCCAGGATCCGAAGAGAACGTCATGCCTGCTACTGCTCTCGTCACCACCGCGACGCTCCTCACGACGATCGGCTGGCTCCCCACCGGGCTGCGCTGGGCGCCCGGCGATCGCCCCGTCCCTTACTGCATCACCGCGAACGCCACGAACACGACGGTCAACAGCACCGCGCAGCGCAACGCCGTCCTCCAGGGGATCGGCGTCTGGGTGAGCACCGCGGGCGGCGGCTCGCTGAGCTGCTCGATCTACACCGTTCAGAACTCGACGCAGTGCTCGGTCGGCGTCGACACCGGCGACCAGGCGCCGAACATCTTCTGGGAGTCGAACTGGTCGCAGGGGAGCGGGACGATCGGCGTGACCTGGTCGACCGGCTACGGCGGCCAAACCGCGTGCGGCACCGTGCAGGACGACACCGGCCAATCGCACAACCTCCGCTGCAAGTACGACTCGGACATCGAGTTCAACGACGTCCACTACACGTGGCGCACGAACGGCCAGAGCACGGACATCGCGTCGATCGCCGCGCACGAGTACGGGCACTTCATCGGGCTCGACCACTGCAACGTCAACGGCACCTGCAACTTCGGGCAGGCCGTGATGTACGCGTCGTACGGCGGCGGCGCGGTGCGCACGCCGTACAACGACGACGTCCAGGGCGCGTGCGGCCTCTACCCCGGCAACCAAGGCGGCATCGGCTGGCCCTGCACCGCGAACGGCCAATGCACCTCGAACCTCTGCGTCGACCCGGGCCCGAACGGCTACTGCTCGCAGAGCTGCGGCACCTGCCCGACCGGCTACATCTGCGGCAACGCTGCGAACCCGAACGTCTGCGTGCGCGACGACGGACGCAACCGCGCGGCGTGCGAGCTCTGCCAGGGCGGCGTGCCCAACGCGTGCGCCAACGGCGGCCTGTGCGTCGGCGGCATCCCCGAGCAGAACATGGGGCGCTGCGTCGCGCCGTGCGGCGCGGGCGGCACCTGCGGCCCGGAGTACCGATGCGTGACGTACACCGACGGCAACAACCAACCGATCGGCGACTTCTGCTACCCGCGCTCGAGCGACTGCACGGACCTCAACAACATCAACGAGCTCACGATCGGTCAGCGCTGCGGGCAGAACACCCCGGACTGCGGCCTCAACCTCACGTGCATCTCGTCGGGCGGCGACGGCAT
>JAUHYN010000472.1 GCA_030426505.1 bacterium
GATGAACAGGTGAGGCCTGACTTTCGACGCGCACCCTGTTCTAACGCTCGCCATGGTTCGCTCGATGGCAATCGCGCTCGTCCTCTTCTCTTCTGCCTGTGCTTCCAGCGGTATCAATCTGCGGGTCCCCGCGGAGCTCGTCCAGGCGATCCCCGAGTCGGAGGCCGCCTCGCTCGAGACGAAGACGCGTCACATGGAGGACGCGAAGAAGGCGCTCGAGAAGGCGCAGGACGACTTGCGGGGCGCCCAGCTCGACCTGCGCAAGGCGCAGCTCGATCGCGAGACCACGGTGCAGCGCATCGAGGCGAACAACGAGATCCTCGAGCTCGCGCAGGACGTCGAAGGCGGCGACCGCGCGGTGCGCGCGGCGAAGGTCGGCAAGGCGCTCGAAGCGCTGGTGGACGCCGACGACGAGAACATCGAGTGGCGCGAGGAGGGCCTCGAGTACGCCGAGCTCGGCGTGAAGCTCGCCGAGGCGCGGGTCGTCCTCGCGGACGCCGAGCTCGAGTCGGCGCGCGCCGACGCCGTCGCGAAGTCCGACGCGCCCGGCAAGGAAGAGGTGGTGTTGTCCGAGTTCAAGGTCCAGCTCTCCGAGCAGCTCGAGCAGACGTCCGGCCTCGAGAAGGAGTCGAGCGAGCAGTGGAAGGACGTCGAAGAGGCGCGCAAGGAATACGAGCAGGCCGCGAAGAAGATCCCGCCGGAGGCCTCGGAGGCGCGCGCCGCCTTGATCGAGGCGCAGGCCGCGCTGAAGAAGGCGCAGGACGCCCACGGCAAGTGTACGAAGAAGGTCGACGAGGTCGCGAAGTCACTCGGCGAGACGAAGCAGAAGCTCGCGCAGTGCGAGGCGAAGGCGGCCGAGATGCCGGAGCCGGAGCCGGTGGAAGAGGCGGCCGAAGAGTAGGCGTCAGGGCGCGTACTCGAGGCGCGCGCGATCGAGCAGCGGCACCCCGTCGATCACGACGTCGGCCGGGTAGCCGCGCGCGGGCGTGAACCAGTCCCTGTCGATCCCCACGAACCGAAAACCGAGGCGCTGGTAGAACCGGAGCACGCGGACGTCCGCGGTCGCGGTCGCCAGGCGGATCACGCGAACGCCCCGAGCGCGGAGCGCGTCGATCACGCTCGTCACGAGGAACGTCCCGAGGCCGCGGCCGTGCGAGGCCTCTTGCACGGCGACTTGTTCGAACTCTGCCGTGTCGGGGGCCTCGAACGTCACGACGACGACGCCCAGGGTGACGGCGCCGCGGCGGAGCGCGAAGAACGTCCCGTCGGCGATGCAGCGGGCGAGGTTGGTCGGGGAGTCGTCGGAGAGCGCGAGGAGCGCGTCGAAGGCGTCGCGCGCGGAGTCGTACGTCGTCTCTTCGACGCGGGCGCTCGCGTTCGCGTTCGGATCCGTCCGGGGCATGTGCGGAGCATAACGCGCTCACGACCACCGGCGTCGATCCAACGCGCGCGCCACGACGCCGGCGACGAGGATCGCGGCTACGATGAGCGACGTCGGCGCCCACGCGTGTGGGGATAGCAACACGTGCAGGCACGCGAGGCCGCCGGCGACGTACGCGAGGGCGTGCAGATCCTTCCAGCGGCGGACGCGTCGGTGGACGACGGTATGGGACGTCACGCCGAGGACGACGAGGGCGACGTAGGTCGCGGCGCCGGCGCGGAGGAGGGGCTCGTAGATCAGCAGATCGAGATCGGGGACGAGATCGGTGCGCAGCACGTAGCCGACGTGCAGCGTCGCGAACACGGCGGAGGTGACGCCGAACGCTCGGCGCCACGGCGCGATGCGCCGACCGAACAGCGGACATGACAGTGCTCCGATCAGCATCCCGAGCGCGGCCCAGCCGGTGGCGCGCGTGCGGTGGAGTGAGGCCAGGAGCGGGGCCTCCGGGGCCGCGATCAACGCGATGGCGAGGATGCAGCTCCCGAGCAGGAGCGTGAGCGGGAGCGGGCGCCGCAGCACGGGTTCGTCGGCGCGACTCACAGCGCCTCCAGCAGCGCGAGCAGGGCTTCGCGTTCGTCTTCGTCCAGGCGCGCCACGGCTCCGTGGCGGCCGGCCCGATCGTGTTCGAAGAGGACCGCGCGGAGCGTTTCGGCGCGGCCGTCGAAGAGGTACGGCGGAGCGTCGCGCACGCCGAAGAGCGACGGCGTATCGAGCGCGTGCAGGCCGCGGCGCTCGGGGAACAGCGCGGGCTCCGGGATCTGCGCGAGGTTCGTGAAGGCGGGGAACGCGTGGCAATGGACGCAGTCCGCGCGCACGAAGGCCGCGACGCCCTCGCGCGAAGGAAACGAAGGCCGTGGTCGTTCGAGGCCGCGCGAGGCCAGGAACGCCTCGAGGAGGGCGGGGCGATCTTCGACCGGGCGCGCGTACCCGTCGAGCACCGCCTCGGCGAAGCCGTGCAGCGCGCCGATCGTCGGGTAGCTCGCGCCGCGCAGGTACGGGGCGGTGCCCCACACGCCGCGGACGTCGAGGGTGGGGCGCGGCGTGTCGTGGCCGATGTCGTGCGGGGCGAAATCCGAGCCGGCGTGGAGGTGGCACGTCGCGCACGCGACACCGGCGCGCGTGGCTTCGTAGAAAGCGCGATACCCGCGGCGGACGTCGTCGGGCTCGGCGAATGCTTTCGTCTCATTGGATTCCACTCGATGGAACGCACCGTCCGCGGGGGAAGAAACGAACGTAGCGCCACCGAACCGGAGGACGCCGTGCGGCGCCGCGATCGGGAGCGCGACGCGGCGGTCGGCCTCGCCGTCGACGACGGCTCCGCGCGCGAGGTCGACGTCGAACGTCGCGAGTGTGTCGGTCCCGGCGAAGACGACGTCGAGGGTCGCGTCATCACGCGCGAAGATCCCGCTGGGGAGCGCGCCGAGCGCGCCGGTCCGGATGCGCTGCACCACGCGCCAGGCCTCCACGTCGACCACCGCGATCTGCTCTTCGACGTGGTGGTTCGGGCCGGCGTCGCCCTCCGGGCGGTAGTCGGTGAGCGTGACGAACGCGTAGCGCCCCGACGGGGCGACGGCGAGTGTGATCGCGGGGCGGCCGAAGTCGAGGGGATCGTCGTGCCCGAGGCGCGCGAGCGTGTGCGCGCGCCGGCTGGTGACGAGGAGCGTGTCGCCGGCGTAGGCGATCCAGTCCGGCGGGGTGTCGAGCGCGACGCGGTGAACCACACGCGACGCCGTCGCGGCTACGGTTCCGGTCGACGTCGAGTCCGCGGCTCCCGTACCGGAGCGCGTCGACGTCCCCGTGCCCTCCGCCGCTCCCGCCTCGACGAACACCACGCTCGGCGGCTCCGCGATCGCCACGGCGATCGTCGAGCCCCGCCGCGCGAGGCGCGCTTGCCCGAACCCGACGCGCACGCGCTCTGCGCCGATCGACAGCGCGTCGGAGTACCGGTGCGCGACGACGCGCCGGCCGTCTTCGAGCCCCACGCAGTCGGTCGGGCCGTCGAGCGTCTGTTCCTCGCGCCAGGTGGAGCCGTCGAAGACGAACAGTGTGTCGGTCGGCTCGCTCGGCACCGCGAGGCCGTCGCCGACGCAGCCCCACTTCGGCTCGTGACGCGGGCGCGAGACGCGCAGGTCCGCGGCGCCGACCTCGCCGTCCACGTCGTACCGAACCTCGCCGACCGTGTGCTCGCGCGGCTCGAACGCAAATGCGAAGAGCCCGTGGCCGAGGTCTTCACCGGCGACGCGCGAGTCCTCGAAGACGAGGTCGAAGCGCTCGGCGCCGGGCGCGTGGCCGTAGAGGAGGGACGGGCGATCGAGGTGCAGCACGGCGGGCGCGACCGCGGGCGTGTCCTGGATGCGCCACCGATCGCGGAGCACGACGTCGAGGCCGGTGAGCTGTTCGGTGTCGCGCAGCGCGTCGAGTCGCGGCGCGATCGCGACGACCGCCACCGCGATCAGCGCCGGGAGCGCGTACCGCGTGGGCAGCGTGAAGCGCTCCGACCGGAGCACGAACACGCTGAGCAGATACGTGGCCAGGAACGTGAAGACGAGCGGCGCCGCGATCGGGAGATCGAGGAGTCGCCAGAGCGCGATCGCCCCGGCGAGCGTGAGCAGGCGCCGACTCCGCACGACGGGGAGCATAGCCGAGCGCACGCGACGGGGGCGGACCCCGGGCTCCCGGCGCGATCGAACGCTCGGTCCCCGCGCCGCGCCCGTGCTACCTTCCGCGGCCGTGACGGGCACCGACAAGCGCTCCGAGCTCCTCGCCATCCTCCAGGAGCACGGCGGCCTCACGCCCGGCGTCGCGCGTCGGGTCGCGGAAGAGACGGGCGTCCCCGAGGCGCACGTGTTCGGGACGGGGAGCTTCTTCCACCTCCTCGCGGATCCGTCGGTCAAAGTGCGCGTGTGCATGGGGCTGTCCTGTCAGATGGACGGCGCGCGCGAGCTACTCGAGGAGGCCGAGCGGCTCGGCTTCCCCGTGGCGGGCGCGTCGTGTCTCGCCGCGTGCGATCGTCCGCCCGCCGTGCTCAAGGATCGCGCGACGCTGGTCGAGGTCGAGCGCGAGGACCTCGCGCGGACGGGCGGCGACTGGACGAAGATCGAACCCGTCGCGGAGCCCACGGACGACTGGTTGGGGATCGTCGGCCCCGAAGGCGTCCCGGATGACCAGCTCGCGGTGAACCTCCTCGGCGCCCCCGACTACTCGGGCGCCGCGTTCGCGGCCGCACAGCGGATGGACGCGGACGCCGTCGTCGAGACGATCGCCGAGTCCGGCCTCCAGGGCCGCGGCGGCGCGGGCTTCCCGGCGGGCATCAAGTGGAAGGGCGTGCGCGCGCAGGCCGAGACACGCCGGTACGTCGTCCTCAACGCCGACGAAGGCGAGCCCGGCACCTTCAAGGATCGGGAGGTGATGCTGCGCCGCCCGGACCTCGTGATCGAGGGCCTCGCGATCGCCGCGCACACCGTCGGCGCCGAGGACGTCTACCTCTACTTGCGCGGTGAGTTCGGCGCGCCGTGGCGACACCTCGAGCAGGCGATCGCGTCGTTCGGGGATCGGCTCGGCGCGATCCGTTTCCACCTTCACGCCGGGCACGGCGCGTACATCTGCGGGGAGGAGACGGCGCTGCTCGAAGCGCTCGAGGGCAAGCGCGGGATGCCGCGCCTCAAGCCGCCGTTCCCGACCGAGCACGGGCTGTGGGGCAAGCCGACGCTCATCCACAACGTCGAGACGATCGCGTGTGTCCCGAAGATCATCCGCGAGGGCGCCGCGTGGTTCTCGGCGCTCGGGCGCACCGGCCCGGGCACCAAGCTGTACTGCATCAGCGGGCACGTCGTGCGGCCGGGGGTGTACGAGCTCCCGCTCGGCGCCACGCTCGACGAGCTCGCGCAGGCGGCCGGCGGCTACGTGGGGACGCTCTACGCGTTCTCCCCGGGGGGCGCGAGCTCCGGGTTCCTGCCCGCCGCCGAGCGCGGCCGGGCGCTCGACTTCAAGGCGCTCGCCGAGGCCGGCTCGATGCTCGGGTCCGCGGGCGTGGTGGTCCTGAACGACTCGGTGGATCTCGCGTGGGCGGTCCGGCAGCAGCTGCGCTTCTTCGAGATCGAGAGCTGCGGCCAGTGCGCGCCCTGCCGCATCGGCACGCGGTTCCTCCGGGAGAACGTGGAGGCGTTCATCCGGGGCGAATCCGACTCGGACGCGAAGGCTCTGACGCACGCCGCCGAAGCCGCGTGGGAGATGAACGAGGGCTCGATCTGCGGGCTCGGGCAAGCCGCGGCGTTGCCACTCACCACGACGATGAAGTATTTCCAAGACGTCTTCTCGCATGAGTGACGGTAAGAAAACGCTCTCGCTGAACGGGGGCCTGGTCGAGGTCGACGCGAACGAGACCATCCTCGAGGTGGCCGCGAAGAACGGCGTCTCGATCCCGACGCTCTGTCACGACCCGCGCCTGAAGCCGGCCGGCGCCTGCCGCACGTGCCTCGTGGAGGTCGAGGGGCAGCGCCGCCTCGTCCCCGCCTGCGCGACTCCGGCGAAGCCCGAGATGGTGATCCGCACTGCGACCGATCGCGTGAAGCGCCACCAGAAGGCGCTCCTGTCGCTGTACCTCGCGGACCACGTCGAGGGGCACGACAACTGTGAGAACGGCGCGCCGTGCGAGCTGCACCAGATGGCGAAGGACGTCGACGCCGACGACTCCTGGCCGCACATGGCGCCGCTTCGCACCTCGCGCGAGACCGACCGCAACAAGTACATCGAGTTCCGCGCCGACCGCTGCATCCTCTGTGCGCGCTGCACGCGGTACTGCGAAGAGGTCGAGGGCGTCAGCGCGATCAGCCTTACGAACCGCGGCGCGTTCACGACGATCTCCACGGTCGACGAGGTCTCGCTCGTCGACTCCACGTGCGAGCTGTGCGGCGGCTGCGTTGACGTCTGCCCGACCGGCGCGATGGCGGAGAAGATCCCGCTCGCCGCGCACGCGAAGCCGGAGCGCGAGCTCGAGAAGGTCCGCACCACCTGCAACTACTGTGGGGTCGGCTGCCAGATGGACCTCAACGTGGACCGCGAGGCCAACGGAGGCCGCGGCCGCGTCGTGAAGGTCACGAGCCCGCCGCCGGGGACGCCGCCGAACGACGGCAACCTCTGCGTGAAGGGGCGCTTCGCGTACGAGTTCGTCGAGCACGAGGATCGGCTGACGGTCCCGCTCGTCCGT
>JAUHYN010000473.1 GCA_030426505.1 bacterium
TCGACGCGCTGCGGTTCGTGCTCGCCAACGCGTGGACCGAGGACCCGATGCTCGCCGAGATCGATCGGGCCTCCGATCAGATCCGCCCGTATGTCTACGCGCCCGAGTCGTTGGAGTCGGCGCTCGAGCCGCTCCGTTCGTTCGTCCGCGGGCGGCGCGCGGCGCTCGAAGCGGAGATCGCGCAGGGCGGCCTCGAGTGGCCGGTGCCCCTCCGCGACCAGTTCTGCTTCGCCGCGATCGGCGACGTCCGCGCGACGCTCACCACCACCTGGGGCACGCACCCCGCGCCGAACGTGTTCATGACCGGGACCGGGATGGCGTCGGGCGAGGTCAACGGCAATGCCGTGGCGCCCACGAACGTCGGCGCGTCGGCCGGCTTCGGCGAGGGACCCGACGACGCCGGCGAGGCGGTGTTCCTCGGCGCGCTGCTGTTCGCGAACCAGTCGCTCGCCGTGATTTACGTGGTCGTGGATCCCGACCTCGTGGTCTCGGGCGCGACCGTCGCGCTCGACGGCGTCGAGGCCCGCGGTGCGCTGCTCTTCACACCCCAAATCGGGCAGCCGCTGAACCTCGTCGGGTTCTTCAGCGGGGGCCGCGTCACCTTCATCCAGGGCGGGACGTCGCCGGGTGCCCCGATCGAGCTGCAGTTCGAGTCGGATCTGTTCTCCGGGTTCTGAACCGCAACGCGCTGGAATCGCACGGCTATCTCCGGATACGGCCCTCGTATTCAGCCCGCGTCAGATAGGGGGTACATGTACGCAACGAAACGACATGGTCTCCGATAAGCGAAGCATCGGTGCAGGGTCCCGCGCACGCGTTGGACCGGCCCCGGGGGAGACAGAGCCATGCCGACCATTCGAGAAGCCGCCCGCGCCCTTCGTAACTTCGCGCCCTCCGGAGGCGCCCCGTTCGCCGAGATCGCCGACCGCGCCGCGGACAACGACATCTGCAAGGTCTCGTTCTTCGAGAACGGCAAGCCGAAGCTCTCCGTCGAGCAGTCGCCGGTCGAGGACCCGGCGCCCCGGGCGAAGATCGCCGAGCTCGACGCCGGCCTCTCCCTCGACGCGTTCAAGGCCAAGGTCGGCGAGCTGACCGCGAACGGGAGCGACGTCCGCGGCTTCCTCGAGCCCGCGTGGAACGCCGGCACGTTCAAGACGCGCGCGAAGCACAACGCGGTCACGCAGAACCGCATCGGTCAGTTCGTCAAGGAGCTCAAGGCGTACGCGCAGGCGAACTTCTCCGGCGCGGACCGCGGCAACGCGCTGGCCGTCGCGAACAAGGCGGCGTTCGAGCTGAGCCTCCGCCGCACCGTCTTCGACCGCATCGAGACGAACGGCTACTGGTCGTTCGGTCACGACGCCGCGTTCATCCACGGCAAGGAGAAGAAGCTCGACGCGCTGAAGAAGATCGACCTCGAGAAGATGGTGTCGACGGGCGCGATGACGCGCGCGGAGGCGACCGAAGTCGAGAAGGAGATGAGCCAACTGCAGAACTGGCTCGATGCGATCTTCTCGAACAAGTACGTCTATCACAACAACCGCATGAACGAGATGGACGCCGAGTCGTCCATGGAGCTCGCGATCATCGACCGCAGCTCGCGCGCGCGCGTCTCCGAGCAGAAGGCGACCGTGAAGACGATCGTCCCGAAGTTCGAGGTCCTCTCGGTCACCGAGGGCGGCGAGAAGAAGCACATCTACTGGCACGCGAAGGAGAACGCGTACTACTACGACGGCACCGGGACGAAGGTGCCGGACGCGGTCCTCGGCAGCGGCGGCAACGACCGCAACCACCCGTCCAACGTGCGCGCCGAGTCGGTGCAGAACTGGACGGCGCGGCGCCTCGACACCGCCAACGGCGAGAAGGTCCGCGACGGCTTCCGCCTCGACTGGAACAACGACCAGTACGTCAGCGACATCATCATCTCGTGGGTCGGCTGGGCCGGTCACTGCGACATCAAGGCGATCATGGAGGCGTGGGGCCTCGTGATGCCGCAGACCGCGGACGGCTCGACGAACTACGACGCGCGCAGCGGCGAGACGATCCAGTGGACGCCCGACCTCGTGAACGAAGAGATCGCGAGCATGCTGGAGACCAGCAACACGCAGCGCAGCCGCTTCGGCGCGCACCGCACGGACGACGAGCCGGACCGTACGAGCTTCGGCACCGGCCGCTCGCTCCCGCTGAACAACCGCCCGAACGAGTTCAAGGTGAAGGCCGTGACCGTCGAGGTCGACGGCGCGCCGAAGCGCCTCACCACGGACGAGATCTTCTCGCGCAAGCTGGTCAACGACATCTCGCGACCCAACAGCGAGCCCGTGCGCGACAACCCGCTCTACGACGCGGCGAACACCGACAGCGACCGCATCGCGGCGAAGCTCGGCGGCGCGGACAAGATCGAGGTCTCCTCGAAGGTGCGCCTGTTCAACGAGCAGGGGCGCATCGTCGAGAAGCGCAGCGACTTCACGATCGACTGGAGCGACGCGAACGCGGAGCCGGTGCTGGTCGACAGCCAAATCCAGGATCCGTCGAATCGCATCATCTGGGAGATCAAGCTCGACACCGCGAACAAGAAACAGCTGTTCGAGAAGGTGCAGTGGGTCGACGACGGCAGCGGCAACTTCGAGCGCAAGGTCCTGCAGTCGTTCGACGAGCCCATCCAGCCCAAGCAGATGGTCGTCACGCACGAGACCAAGCTCGACCCGATCCAGAGCTGGTACGGCTTCATGACCGAGGCGATCCAGGAGGCGCGCAACATCACCTTCGAGACCGCGCTCGACGGCGGCGTCTGGAACGGCGCCGGCGTTTCGGTGGAGCTGACCGACAACGACGGCTGGGTCCACTTCACGCCGGACGGCAAGCTCGACTGGGCGCTCATCTCCGTCGACGTCGACGCGCGCTACGGCAACAACGCCGGGCAGGTGCTCTTCAAGTTCGACGCGAACGGTGAGGTCGACCTCGAGAACAGCGTCCCGGTGAAGGCGCCCTTCGACTTCATCTGGATGATCTTCCCGAGCTTCGACCCGACGAGCGGTCGCGAGAACGAGGCCATGCAGCGCGGCATCGTCGGGAACCGCGGTCGCGACGTCCAGGCGGTCGAGAACGCGTGCAAGATGCTCCAGGCCGCGTGGCACGGGATGGACACCATCACGCTGCCGAACGGCGCGGTGCAGGTGTACGAGAAGTCGCAGCGCGCGCAGTTCGAGGCCGACAAGTCGGCGCTCGAGGCGCTGCGTCAGGTCGTGCTCGGCGCGGACGACACGACGGCGCCGCCGGTCACCACGCGTGCCGAGCTCCTCAAGATTCCGGCCGACGAGGTGAAGAAGAACGAGAAGGACACCTTCACGTTCGAGGTCATGGCCGACGGCGACGTGGACGTGCGCTTGAAGACGGTCGAAGGTGACGCGGACCTCAAGGTCACCGGCCCCGACGGCTTCTCGCGGACGTCGCGCAAGGGCGGCACCGAGGCCGACGAGATCAAGATCGAGAACGCCAAGGCCGGCCAGAGCTACACGATCGAGGTCGATGGTTACGCGGCGGAGAGCACGTACAGCCTCGAGGTCATGGGCAACAAGCCGACGGCCCCGACGGACAACGACGTGAGCATCGATCAGAACGTCGAGCTCGCGAAGGACGAGACCTTCGCGTTCCCGTCCTTCCGCGTGGACCAGGCGACGACGCTGAAGATCGACATGAAGGCGCCCGACGGCCGGCCGAACAACGACATGGACGTCTACGTGGCGTTCGGGCGCGCGCCCGACATGTCGCGGCGCGACGGCTACGCGATGCGTCTGTACGAGACCGGCTCGACCGAGAGCGCGACCGTGCAGGTCCCGGCGGGCACCGAGGTCTTCATCATGGCGCACGGCTATGGCGACCAGAACGTCGCCAACATCCGGGTGTCCGAGGCCTGAGAGTCACGCTAACCTCGAGTCGATGCAGTTCGACGACCCCGGCCTGCCCGCGCCCGCGGGGCTGATGGGCGAAATCCTCGGGCTCGAAGATCCCGAGCAGATCAAGTTCATCGAGCAGGTCTCGGGGGCGCTCGCCAAGATCTCCCCCGACCTCCTCCCGAAGACGCTGACCCACCCGCTGCGTGATCGCATCATGCAGGGGCCGCCGGTGTTCGACGAGCTGCTCGGGCTCCTCGCGGACGCGACCGAACCCGCCGAGCAGGCCGTCGTGCTCGACGCGATCGGGCGCATCGTCGCGCACGCGTACGCCACGCCCGAGGTGGTCGAGGCGCTGCGCGACGTGATGTCGAAGACGTCCGACGCCGCGGTGACGACGATGGCCGCCAAGGCGCTCGCGTCGTCGGGTGACGAGGCCTTCCTCCGGCACAACCTGAACTTCCTCGCGAGCGAGGACCCGGCGGTGATCCGCCGCGCCGCGATGCTCCTCGGGTTCGGTCGCTACGAACCGGCCGTCGCGCCGCTGCTCGTTCAACTCAGGCCGGACAACCTCGTGGCGGCGGACATGATCGTCTGGGCGCTCGGCGAGATCGGCAGCGACGACGCCATCCCGAAGCTGCATGACATGCTCGAGCAGTTCTCGCTCGCGGAGGAGGTCGCCGACGCGTGCGGGAAGATCTGCGCGCTGCGTTCGATGGAGCCGCTCTCGCACGTGATCTTCGAGGGCGTCGCGAGCCAGCGCGAACACGCGGCGGGCGCGCTCCTCGCGATCGTGCAGCGCCGCAAGGAGGATCTCGGCACGCTCTCGCGCGACAAGCTGCACCAGGTGTTCGACGCCGTGTTGAAGCGCGAGACCAGCAAGCTCGCGAAGTTCTACGCGATGATGGGGCTCATCACGTTGGACGAGAAGATGGACCGCGCGAAGATCCTCCGCACGCTCGGCGCCGAGATCGTGAAGAAGGACCTCGACGCGATGACCGCGCTCTACATGGACCGCGCGAAGCGACTGACGTCGCCGAAGGGCGGGCCGCGCCCGCCTCGCAAGAAGCTCTGAGCTCGTGTCAGGACGCGGCGACGATCGACGTCGGCGGTGGCACCGGCACGCGCGGCGCGTCGGCCCACAGCTTGTCGAGGTCGTAGAAGGCTCGCGCGTCCTCGTGGAAGACGTGGACGATGACGTCCCCGAAATCGATCAGGATCCACGCGCCTTGACCCTCGCGGGCGAGCGGGCGGACCCCGACCTTCTTCAGGTCGTCGACCACGCCGTCGCCGATCGCGTGGGTCTGGCGATCCGAGTAGGCGGTGACGATCACCAGGTAGTCCGTGTACGAGCACACCCCGGACAGGTCGATGATGGTGAGGTTCTGGCCCTTGATGTCTTGGGCGGCGCGCGCGGCGGCCAGGGCCTTCTGCTTCGCTTCGATGATGCCATTATACTCGCCTCGAGGCCGCGCGGGAGCCCATTCGCGTGATAGATGAGTGGCGATGACGTCCCGTCGGATGCTCGCCCCGGATGCGGAAGTGGTCCCGACCGGCGACGACCGCTACGAGGTCCGTCGCCGCGGGGCGACCGTCGAGGTCGCGGCCCACCTCGTCGCGATGCTGGCCGCCTTCGAGCGGGGCGCCACGATCGAGGCCGTCGCGGCCACGGCGCCGGACGGCGGCGCGGACGCCCAGGCGGCGTTCGAGGCCCTGGAAGCCGCCGAGATCCTGGTCCCGCTCGCCTCCGAGGACGAGCTCGTCTGGCCGGATCGCGCCCCGGTCCTCGAGACGCTGTTCGCGGCGCCGCCGTTCGTCCCCGAGGAGCCGGTCGCGTTCGCGTTCCTCGGGGTGCCCTACGACGGGGGCACGACCTCCGCGCCCGGAGCGCGCTACGGCCCCCACGCGATCCGCGAGGCGTCCCAGATGATGCGGTACAGCCTCCACCCGCACACCGGGCGCCCGCTCGGGTTCGCGGACACCTCCCGCGGGGCGATGGTCCTCGAGGGGGTCTGGATGTCCGACGCCGGTGACGTCGTGCTGCCGCCCGGCGCCTCGGCGGCGGACATGCGCGTGCGGGTCGAGGGCGCCGTCTCGGAGCTGCTGAGGTCCGGCGCGATCCCGGTGCTGCTCGGGGGGGACCACAGCGTCACGTACCCCGCGCTGTGCGCGTTCGAGCGCGCGCCGATCGGGATCATCCACATCGACGCGCACACGGATCTGGGATCGGTCGAGTTGGATCGCGTCCACCACGGCAACGTGTTCCGGGCCGTGCTCGATCGGCTGCCGCACGTCGATCGCGTCGTGCAAGTCGGCTTGCGGGGCTTCGTCTCGGGCGCGGAGGATCAGACGCACGCGCGCGCGTTCCCGGTCGGGATGCGCGCGCTCGCGGAGGCGGGCGTCCCCGCGATCCTCGACGCGGCGCCGGACGATCTGCCGTACTACCTGAGCATCGACATCGACGCGGTCGACCCGGCCTACGCGCCGTCCACCGGGACGCCCGTGCCGGGCGGGCTCACGGGCTCGCAGCTCCTCGCGATGGTCGAGCAGATCGGGTGGGCGCGGCGGATCGTGGGCATCGATCTGACCGAGGTCGGTGCGCGGTCCAGCCCGAGCGACCCGACCGGGCAGCTCGCCGCGACCACGCTCCTCACGGTGATGGGCGCGGTGGCGGGTCGCATCGCGACCGGGCTCCGCGCTCAGGAGGCGTGAGCCGGGTGAGTCAGGGGAGGAAGTTCTTCACCCGCTCGATGATGCGG
>JAUHYN010000474.1 GCA_030426505.1 bacterium
GAGCGATGTGAGCGAGGGACTCGACGCCGAGCTCCGGAGCGCGCTCGTGGCGCGCATGAGCGAGCTGCTCGGGCTCCCCTTGGACGAACGCGTGCAGGTGAGCGCTCAGCGCATGCAGCCGGGGGAAGACGTGCGCGTGCACACCGATCAACCCCTCCTCGGCTACGAGACCGCGCGTCTGGTGGTGCAACTCAACCACGACTGGCGGCCCGAGCAGGGTGGCGGCCGGAGCAGTCTTGCCGGCCGCGCTACAACCTCGCTACCGGCGCGTCGGCGCCGCTACTCCTCGGCGCGGTTCGCCCGCTCGTAGAGTTGCGAGGCCGCGTGGTTCAGTCCGCGGCCTGCCGCGCTCCGGGCCGCCGCGCGGAGCTGCTCTCCGCGATCATCATGGTGCCCGGTTACTTCGGGTGGACGGCGGCGCAGTTCCTCGCGCTCGCGGGGCTGCTTCAGCTCTTCTTCGGGCTCGACCCGGCGTACGGCGTGTTGATCGTGGCGGTCGTCGGGACCGGCTACACGCTGCTCGGCGGGATGTGGTCCGTGACGCTGACGGACGCCCTGCAAGTCACCTTGCTCCTGGTCGGCCTGGTCGTGCTCGGGTGGGTCACGATCGGCGACGTCGGCTTTGCGAACGTAATCGAACAGACGCCGCCGGACATGCGGGTGCTCGTCCCCACCGACGACCTGCACGCGTTCGTCGGATGGATCGGCGTCTTCGCGATCGGCGTCTTCGGCAACCTCCCCGGCCAGGACCTCATGCAGCGCGTCTTCGCCGCGAAGTCGGAGAAGGTCGCGAAGCAAGCGTGCTGGCTCGCGGGGATCGCGTACGTGGTGTTCGGGATGATCCCCGTTTTCCTCGCGCTCGCGTCGCGCATCCTCCTGCCCGGTGAACTCGAGGGATCGATCCTCCCCGCGCTCGCGCACGCGTACCTATCGCCGGTACTCGCGGTGATCTTCACCGTGGTGCTCGCGTCGGCGGTGCTCTCGACGATCGACAGCGCGATGCTGTCGCCGTCTTCGGTGATGGCGCAGAACATCTTCCCGCGGTTCGTCGGCGATCGGTTCAAGCCGCTGGTGCTCAACCGCCTCGCGCTGATGATCACGGCCGTCGCGAGCCTCGTGATGGCCTACCTCGGCGAAGACGCCTACAGCCTCCTCGAGGACGCCTACGCCCTCGGACTCGTGGGGTTGCTCGTCCCGCTCGCCGTGGGCTTGTACCGCCCGCCGAAGTCCGAGGCGTCGGCGCTGTGGTGCATGGGCGCCGGGAGCCTGGTGTGGCTCGCGCACCGGCTCGCCGGGTGGGAAGGCTTCCTCGCGCCGGTCCTCGGCGAGTGGAAGCTCCCCGTCGCTTTGTGTTCGGCGTTGGTCGGGCTGGTCGCGTACTTCGCGGCGGACCGCTGAAGATCAGGCGAACTGCGCGCGGTGATCGCGCGCCCATGTCTCGAGGCTGCGCGGCGCGCGGCCGGTGAGGTGCTCGACCGCGTCGGACGTCGTGGACGCCGAGCCCGCGCGGACGCCGGCGAAGAGGCCGGCAAGCAGCTGCGCGTAGCCGGCGGGGACGCCCGCCGCGACCATCTCCTCGATAAACTTCGCGTCGTCGATCGCCTCGTAGGTGACCTCGCGTCCGATCACCGCGGAGAGGATCTTTGCCGCCTCTGCGTACGTGAGCGCGGCGGGACCGGTGAGCACGTGCGCTCGGCCCAGGTCGGACTCGGGGCCGGTGAGGAGCGCGGCCGCGCTCGCACCGATGTCACGCGCGTCCACGAACGCGGAGCGCGCGTCCGCCGCGGGGACGGCGATGCGACCGGCGGCGCGAATCCCGGGGCCCCAGTACGAAGCGAAGTTGTCGCTGAACCAGGTGGGGCGGAGGACGCCGTAGGGGGCGCCGCTCTTCTCGAGATCGATCTCGAGGCGTCGCAGCGGGATCTCGTCGGAGAAGTCCACGCCCTGCGCGGTCATCAGGACCACGCGCGACGCGCGCTCCGTCGCGGCGCCGAGGAACGGGGCGAGGAGCCCGTGCGCGTCGAGGTGCCCGGTCGGCGAGAGGAGGAAGACGCCGTCGGCGCCTTCGAGCGCGGGGCCGAAGGTCGAAGCGTCGGCGAGGTCGAGCGTGACGCCGGTGGTGCCCTGTGGCGCCCGCGCCGGATCGCGCGTAGCGGCGCGGACGGCGTGGCCTTGGTCGAGCAGGCTGCGGACGACGTGGGCGCCGACCGTGCCGGTGGATCCGATGACGAGGAAGTTCTGGCTCATGTTCGAAGGTCTCCTTGCCCCTCAACCTAGGCGCCGCGCGCGGATCCGACCATGACCGCTCCTCGCGACGGCATACCCGAAACGCTCAATCGCTGGACGAACGAATATGCTGTCCGCCACACTGGGGGCATGGACGTGCTCAGCGACATCATGACCCCCGGCCGAGGACAGGCCGCGATTCTCAGTCGCTTCGACTACCGCGGGCCGTGGGGCATCCGCCTCGACGCCTGCGCGCGCGCCGGCCTGCACTACGTGGAGCGCGGCGTGTGTTGGATCCGGACGGAGGGCATGGAGCCCGTCCGCTTGATGCAAGGCGACGTCGCGCTCGTGCCGCTCGGCGCGAGTCACGTCCTCGCGGACGCGCCGCGTCGCCGAGCCCAGCCCCTCGCAGACGTGATGGAAGCGCAGGCCCGAATCGCGGAGGACGAGCCGGTCAACGCGCGCGTCATCTGCGCCGCCCGTGAGATCCACGGCGATCTGACCGCCGCCCACCCGCTCCTCGAAGCGCTCCCGCCGCTGATCCACATCCCGCAGGACATCATTCGCCGCTGCCCGAACCTCTCGCCGTGCCTCACGTTGCTGTTGTCCGAGCTCGGGCGCGAAGCCCCCGGCCGGAGCGCCGCCGTGCGCCTCGTACTCGAAGCGATCCTCGTCTACGTGATCCGCAACTGGCTCGAGACCCAACCCACCGACCGTGGATGGGTCGGCGCGCTCCGCGATCCCGGCCTCGCCCGCGCGCTCTCCGTCATGCACGCGTCGCCCGAGGAGGGCTGGACGGTCGACGCACTCGCCCACGAAGCGAAGATGTCGCGCGCGACGTTCGCGCGTCGCTTCCGCGCGACCGTCGGCACCGGCCCGAGCGCCTACCTCGCGCGCCTCCGCATCGACAAAGGCGCCGGCCTCCTCGCGCGCACCGACGCCTCGCTCGCCGAGGTCGCATCCGAGGTCGGCTACACGTCGGAGTTCGCGTTCAGCCGAGCGTTCAAGCGCACGGTCGGTGTGCCGCCGAGCGCGTACCGCGACGCTCGTCGCGCCGAAGCCGCGGTCGCCAGCGCGTAGAGGAGGCGACTCTCGGCGCCCGACCCGCGACGCGATCGCCCAAGTCGCCTCGCGGGACCGAATGCGGTCCGAGCCACGTTGCGTTCTCGGGCGGACCGCACCATCTTGGAGTCTCGGCTACGATGACTGCGCAGGACGAACCCAGACCAGCGCTCTTGGCGGGCGTCGTCGGCTACGTCTGCACCGCGAGCGGCGCGTTGAAGCTCGACGCGGCGGCCCCCGCAGCGCTCGGGTGGGACGACGCGCCCGAGGCCCTCGCGGATCTGTTGGAGCGTGTGTTCCCGCCCGACCGCGAAGCGTTCGATGCCGCGATCCGCGCCGCCCTCGCCGGCGGACCGCCTCAGCCCCAGGTCGTTCGATTCCGTGGCTCCGACGGCCGCTTGCACCACGTCCGGCACGTCGCCCAGCGCGAGGGCGAGGTGGTGCATGGCGCGCTCCAGAACGTGGACGACGTGGTGAGCGCGACGAGCCGAGGCCGGTTCGAAGTCGGGGTCGGGTTCGCGGTCGCCCGGGGCGTCGATGCGATCCTCGTCGAGGTCAACGACGCCTTCGTCGACGCGTTCCGAACGAGTGAGGCGAACGTCGTCGGGCGCCGGCTCGACAGCTTGTTCGAGTCGTCCGCGGCGGCCGACGCGGCGCGCGCCCTCGCATCGGCGGAGGCGAGCGGTCACGAGCGGTTCGAGACGACGATGGTGCGCGCGGACGGCGAGGTCTTCACGGCGCTCTTCGATGTGATCGTCCCCCGCAACGCCGACCAAGACGTGCAGCGCTTCGTGACGGTGCTCGACATCAGCGACATTCGAGACCGCGAGAAGACGCTGCGGATCTATCGCGAGATCTTCGACAACCTCCCGTTCGGCGTGCTGATGGCGCGCCTCGAAGACCCGTCGGACCCGGGCCAGTTCCGGTTCATCGACGGCAACACGTTCGTCCGGACGCGGTGGGCCTCCCACGGGGGCATCTTGGGGAGGACCATCGCGGAGGCGTACCCGGCGATGCTCGATACTCAGGTCCCGCAGATGTACCTCGACGCCCTGAGGACGAATGAGCCTCAGCGCCTCACGGGGCAGCCGATGGGGCGTCGCGGCGAAGTGTTCGACCTCCGGGTGGCCCGCGTCGATGCCGACCTCGTCGCCGTGATCTACGACGAGGTCTCCGAGCGCGAGGCCCTGCTCGCCGAGCTGAAGCGGCTCAACGGTGAGCTCGAGCGGTCCAATGCGGAGCTCGCCGACTTTGCGGCGGTGGCCTCGCACGACATCCAGGCGCCGCTCCGTTCGATCGTGTCTTTTGCTCAGGTCGTTCGTGAAGAACTCGATGGCTCGCTGACCGATGAGGTCGCGAGACACCTCGGATTCATCGAGTCCAGCGCGTCGCGCCTCCGGCGGTTGGTCACAGATCTATTGGAGTACGCGCAGGTCGGGAAGCGCGAGGCGGAGTTCGGCGAGGTCGACATCGAGGAGCTGCTCACCCAGGTCCGCACCGACCTGTCCCACGAGATCGCCGAGACGGGCGCGGTGGTCGAGGGTCGAGATCTCCACGTCGTCGTCGGCGATGGCCCGATGCTCCGTCAGCTCCTCCAGAACCTGATCGCCAATGCGATCAAGTTCCATCGCGACATCCCCCCGCGCGTGGAGGTCCGGTCCGAGGCGGGCGTCGATGGCTGGACCATGACGGTCTCCGACAACGGGATCGGGGTGCCGTCGGACCAGTTGGAGCGGGTCTTCGGCGCGTTCCGCCGCCTCCACACGGTGCGTCGCTACCCCGGGAGCGGCATCGGCCTCGCGGTGTGCAAGCGCATCGTCGAGTATCACGGCGGGCGCATCTGGATGGAGTCCACCGAGGGCGAGGGCACGCGCGTACGCTTCTCGTTGGCGAGGTCCGCGATGGACGGGCACGCCCGCGCGCGGGGCGCCTGAAGATCTCCGCTCACTCCACGACGACGTACGCGCGCACCGGGAACGTCGCGCCGCCGCGCCACGCGATCGGCACCGCGTGCAGTCTCCCGCGGCCGGTCTCGAGCGCGGCGAGCCCGGTGAGGTGTTCGCAGACCGGGATCCCCGAGCCGAGCAATACGGTGTGGGCGGGGCGCGCGAGGTCGTCGGTGTCGTCGATGTTGAGCGAGTCGATGCCGACGAAGTGCGCGCCCTCGGAGACCAACCACTCGCACGCGTCCTTCGTGAGGAACGGGTTGGGGCCGAAGTAGTCGGGCGTCCCCCAGTGGTCGGAGAAGTCGGTGCGGACGAGCACCGCGCGGCCGGCGACGTCGAGCCCCTCGAACGCCGAACGATCGATGCCGCGCGAGGGAGCGCCGGTCGCGTCGACCAACACGAACGGGAGGTGCGCGAGCCGCGACAGCGACAGCGCCGCGAGATCCGCGCCGCCGCGGAAGCGGTGGATCGGCGCGTCCACGTACGTGCCGGTGTTCCCGCAGACGTGGAGCGACGCGATGAAGAACTCCGTCCCCTCGTCGTACTTCGCGTGCGACGCCTCATAGTCCATCAGCACCTCCACCTTCGGCGGCGGCAACCCCGGGTACGTCTCCATCCCCGGCTCGATCGGGTGACTGACTTCGATGAATCGAACCATCGAGCGAAATGGTACGGTCCCGGCCCGTGGCTTACGACCCCCTCCTCTACGCGCGCACGCACCGCGGCACCCCCGGGGACGTCGAGTTCTACCGGCGCCACGCCACCGGGCGCGTCCTGGAGCTCGGCGCTGGGTTCGGTCGCGTGACGAACGCGGTCGCCGACGTCGACGCGGTGACCGAAGTGGTCGGCCTGGACGTGGACGCCGGCCTCCTCGCCCGCGCGCCCGCGCACGACAAGGTATCGATGGAGGTCGGCGACGCACGGGGCTTCGAGCGCGAGGAGCGCTTCGATCGCATCTTCGCGCCGCACGGCGTGATGTGGTGTCTCCTCGACGACGACGCGGTCCACGCCTGCTTCGCCGCCGTCGCGCGCCACCTCGAGCCCGACGGTCGCTTCGTCTTCGACACGTGGGCCGCCGATGAGCTGCACGCGCTCGCCGATCCGGACGACGTGGATCCGGACCACCTCGATCACGTCGCGACCCTCGACGACGAGGCGCCCATCCTCGACGTCCTCGAGCGCTCCACCTGGGACAAGGACACGCAGCGGCTCGACGTCACGTACCTGTACGTCGACGAGGATGAGCAGGTGGTCGGCGAGGGGACGATCGAGCAGCGCTACCTGCTCCTCGAACAGATCCGCGAACACCTCGAGCGCGCGGGGCTCGAGCCCGAATCGATCCTCGGCGACTTCGCGGGGACGGCCTACGACGGGACGCAGGACCACCTGATCGTGGTCGCGCGGC
>JAUHYN010000475.1 GCA_030426505.1 bacterium
CAGTCGAATTCGGCTCTCGTCCCACGGGATCGACTGGCCGCTCTCGCGGGCGAACTGGGCCTCCGACAGGGCGGCCTCGAGCGCCTGCCGCGCGCGCTCCATCAGCATCCATTCGCGGGATCGGATCACGTCCGTGATGGTCGGCCAGACGTCCCACGTGGGCTCCCACGGGGCGTTGCGTGCGTCGCTCGTGGGGCGTACGAGACCGAACTGTGCGAGTTCAGAGATCGCCAAACTCACCAGGGAGCGGCTCACACCGAGGGTCTCCGCGATCTCCGCCTGTGACATGGGGGTCTTGCGCATCGCGAGGAGCGCCCACACCCGGCCGTGGATCGAACGGAAGCCCCAACCCTCGATATAGGCCCCTACGGCGTCACAGACGGCCACCACGCGTAGAGTCAGGCGGTCCGAACTCGGGGTCGGCGGGACGCTCGCAGGCGCGCCACGGTTGCTCGACGGCTTCGCCACGTCTTCTACCTTACTCCTTTCTTGGCGCGTTGCGTTGAAAAAATGTCACTTGATCGCGACGAGTTCAATAACCATTGAACAACCGGTAGCGATGCGAGATAGTCCCGCTCGACCCAGATTCGGCGCATGAAACGTCCGGATCGCAATGAAATCCTCGGAGTTCAACGAGTGTTGAATCAGCGGAACGAGGGAGACCCCATGACGGATGGAGCAATGCTGGCCCGGACCATCGACCCCCCGGCCGACACGCAGGTGTTGAGTCGACTACAGGACGTCTGCGAGGCGCGCGGGATGCCGGAGCTGGCCACGGCCCTCTCCGATCTCGCCGGGTTCGTGGCCGGCGATCTCGTCGACGTGGAGATGGTGCTGACGCGCATCGGCGTCGGCGACGACCTCGTCGAGAAGAGCGCTCGGCACCTCTTGTCGCTCGAGGGCAAGCGCCTCCGCCCGGTCTGCGTGGCGCTCGCCGCCCGCGCCGGGACCGGCTTCGACGAGCGCGCGCGAGACCTCGCCGTCGCGGTCGAGCTCGTCCACAGCGCGACGCTGCTCCACGACGACGTCGTCGACCAGGGCACGGTCCGCCGCGGCGAGCCCACGGCGCGCCTGCTGTACGGCAACGCCGCGAGTGTGTTCGCGGGGGACTGGCTCCTCATCGAGGCGCTCCGCCGGGTCCGCAAGGCCGGCGTCGACCGCGTGCTCGACAGCCTCCTCGAGACGATCGACACGATGATCGTCGCCGAGGCCCTGCAGCTCGAGCACCGCGGCCGCCTGATGGCCGACCGCGAGACCTACTTCTCCGTGATCGACGGCAAGACCGCGTCGCTCTTCCGCTGGGCGATGCAGGCCGGCGGTCGCGCGGGTGGTCTGCCGGAGTCGGCGTGCCGCGCGCTGGAGGACTACGGTCGCAACCTCGGGCTCGCGTTCCAGATCATCGACGACACGTTGGACCTCGCGGGCGACGCCGCCGAGACCGGCAAAGCGCTGTTCATCGACCTCGCGGAGGGGAAGGTCACGTACCCGATCCTCATCGGCCTCGAGCGCGATCCGTCGCTGCGGCCGTGGCTCGAGCGCGCGGCGAAAGAGGGCCGCGTGGACGCCGACATCGCGACGCGCGTGACCGAGGTGCTGAAGGTGACCGGCGCGATGGAAGAGACCACCGCGTTGGCCCAATCGCACGTGGACCGCGCGATCGAGAGACTCACTGCGCTGCCGCCGAGTGCGGCGCGCGACGCCCTCGAGGTCGTGGCTCGCGCCGCGCTCTCGCGGAAGGCCTGAAAGGAGGTTCGGTCGTGATCATCACCCTGAAACCCAACGCCGACCCCAAGCGCGTGAAGCGCGAACTCGTCGAACTCGGATTGTGGGTCGACGAGATGTTCGACGCGGACCAAGTCCAGTTCGAGATCGGCGTGCATTCGCGCGCCGTCCCGACGGAGACGCTCCGCGCCATCGAAGGTGTGGCCACGGTGGCCACGCCGAAGTCTTCGCACCCACTCCTCGACGCGCAGCCGCGCACGATCGAGGTGGGCGCCCACAAGGTCGGCGTCGACGCGCCGCGCACCGTGATCGCCGGTCCGTGCAGCGTGGAGTCCGAGGACTCCGTGCGACGGATCGCCGGGCAACTCGCGCCGCTCGGCGTGTCGTTCCTGCGGGGCGGCGCGTTCAAGCCGCGCACATCGCCGTACGCGTTCCGCGGCCACGGGGAGCAAGCGCTCCGTTGGCTCGCGCGCGCCGCGAAGGAACACGGCCTCGGACTCATCACGGAGCTGATGAGCGAGCGGATGCGCGACGAGGTCGCGGAGTTCGCGGACCTGATCCAGATCGGCTCGCGCAACATGCACAACTACGCGCTCCTCGAGCACGCGGCGGGCGCGAAGAAGCCAATCTTCTTGAAACGCGGCATGTCCGCGACGGTCGAGGAGTGGCTCGCGTCGGCGGAGTACTGCCTGATGCACGGCGCGCCGTCGGTCGTGTTCTGCGAGCGCGGGATTCGGAGCTTCGACCCGAACACCCGCAACCTCGTCGACCTCGGCGCGGTCGCGCTCGTGGCGCACGTCCACGGTCAACCGGTCATCGTGGACCCGTCGCACGGGACGGGCCGCAAGGACCTCGTGGAGCCGCTGGCCCGCGCCGCGATGGCGGCGGGCGCGCACGGCGTGATGGTCGAGACCCACGACCGCCCGTCGGAAGCGCTCAGCGACGGCCCGCAGGCCGTGTCGATCGAGACGATCGCCGCGATCGCGGCGTACGCGAAGGATGCCCCATGACCAGTTTCACCAGCCGAATCTCCGGTTTCCACCGCCTCGACGTCGCGGGCCGCCTCGCGCGCCTCGTCGAGACCGGCGTCCTCTCCGAAGACGCGAGCGGGCACCTCACCGCGGGCGGTGTCGTGCCGGTGAGCGCGGTCGACAAGATGAGCGAGAACGTCATCGCGACGCAGGCGCTCCCGCTGTCGGTCGCGCTCAACTTCCGCGTGAACCAGGAGGACGTGCTCGTCCCGATGGCGGTGGAAGAGCCGTCGATCGTCGCGGCCGCCTCCAACGCCGCGCGCCTCGTTCGCATCGCGGGCGGCTTCACCGGGGAGGCCGATCGCCCGGTGATGACCGCGCAGGTGCAGCTCGACGACGTCCCGGACGCCGCGTCCGCGCCGGCGAAGGTCGAGGCGCGCAAGGACAGGTTGATCGCCGCGGCGAACGACGCGATCCCGCGCATGGTCCAGCGCGGCGGAGGCTGCGTGGATCTCGATGTCCGCGTGCTCGACGAAGCGGCGGGCGTGGTCGTGCTCCACTTCTACGTGGACGTCGGCGACGCGATGGGCGCGAATCTCGTCGACACCGTCGCGGAGGCGGTCGCGCCGAAGGTGCAGGAAGCGATCGGCGGCGAGATCGGTCTGCGGATCCTCAGCAACCTCCCGCTGCGTCGCATGGTGCGCGTGTCGGCGCGCGTGAGCGCGGAGGCGCTCGGCGGCGACGAGATGGCGGAGCGTATCGTGCGCGCGAGCCGATTCGCCGAGCTCGATCCGTTCCGCGCGGTCACCCACAACAAGGGCGTGATGAACGCGGTCGACGCGGTCGCGGTCGCGCTCGGACAGGACTGGCGCTCGATCGAGGCCGGCGCCCACGCGTACGCCGCGCTGCAGGGCGGGTACAAACCCATCGCCGTGTGGCGCCGGACCGACGACGGCGTGGAAGGCACGATCGAGATGCCGCTCGCCGTCGCGACGGTCGGCGGCTCGACGCGCGCGCACCGCGGCGTCGAGGCGGCGTTCGAGATCCTCGGCACGCGCGACGCCCAGAAGCTCGCGGTCGTGATGGCCGCGGCGGGGCTCGCGTGCAACTTCGCGGCGCTCAAGGCGCTGGCGGGCGAGGGCATCCAGAAGGGCCACATGCGCCTCCACCACCGCAAGGCGGAGGCGGAGCAAGCGCGTCGGCGCGAGCTCGAGGAGCGACGATGAACACCACCACGCAGTCCCCGGACGGATCGGGGCGCATGTTCGATGCGATCGCGCAGCGCTACGATCTCTTGAATCGAATCAACTCGCTCGGGCTCGATCGCTCCTGGCGTCGCCGGATGATCGAGGCGCTGTCCGTACTCCCCGGGCACCGCGTGCTCGATCTCGCGACCGGCACCGCGGACCTCCCGATCATGATCACGGAGGACCTCCGTGACGTCCGCGTGGTCGGACTCGACCCGTCGAAGAAGATGCTCGACGTCGGCCGCGAGAAGGTCGCGCGGAGCGCCGAAGCGGAGCGGATCGAGCTCGTCGAGGGCGACGCGCAGGCGCTCCAGTTCGCGGACGCCTCCTTCGATCGCGCGACGATGGCGTTCGGGATCCGCAACGTCCCCGACCGCGACAAGGCGCTCGCCGAGATCCGGCGCGTCCTCGTGCCCGGCGGACGCGTGGCGGTGCTCGAGCTCTCGGAGCCGAAGAACGGATTGCTCGCGGCGATGGCGCGACTGCACGTGAAGTACGGCGTGCCCGCGATCGGCGCGCTCCTGTCGAGCCACGGCGAGTACAAGTACCTGCGCGAGTCGATCGAAGCGTTCGATTCGGTCGAGGTGTTCTGCGACCGCCTCACGCGCGCGGGCTTGATCGTCGAGCTCACCGAGCCGCTCACGTTCGGCGCCTGCGTGCTGTACGTCGCGCGCCGCCCCGAGGCCGACGCGTGAACCCGTCCACCCGCCCCACGACGCACGACGTGACGCGTGCGTTGTTCGACACGCTGTCGAACTGGGCGGGTGTCCACGCGAACGTCGTCCTCGATCTCCCCGCGCCCCTCGGTGTCACCGAAGGGCTCCTCGAAGCGCTCCCCGACGACGAGGCGATCGTCCTCGCGCCGCGGGACGAGCCGGTGGTCGTGGGCCTCGGCGCCGCGCTCGAGCTCACTGCGCGCGGACCGGAGCGGCTGACTCAGATCGCACGCAGGGCCTCGAGCGCGACGTTCGACCGCGTGACGCTCCCGGGCGGCACACCGGAGCCCGTCCGATTCCTCGGCGGCTTCGCGTTCGAGTCGGAGTCGGCGCCGGACTGGGGGCGCTTCGGCGCCGCGCGCTTCGTGGTCCCGCGCTGGACGTACCGGCGCGACGGCGAGGTCGCGTCGCTGCAGGCCGTCGTCGACGCCGAGACCGCGCCGCGGATGGCGGGGCGCATCGTCGCGGAGTACGCGTCGATCCTCGCCGCGCTCCGCCGCGGCGTCCTCACGCGCGCGCCGAGCGCCGTGCGGGTCCGACGCGACGACGAAGCCGAGTACGCTGCCGCGGTCGCCTCCGCGGTCGAAGCGATCCGCGCGCGCGAGGCGAACAAGATCGTGCTCGCGAGGGAATCGATCGTCGAGGCGGATACGCCGTTCTCCGCGGCGCACGTGTTCCGCGCGTTGCTCGGGCCGGGGCCGGCGTTGGCGTTTGCGCTCCGGTGCGGCGGGCAGACGTTCGTGGGCGCGTCGCCGGAGCGATTGGTCCGGGTGTCGGGGCGCCAGGCGACCACCGAAGCGCTCGCCGGTACGGCCGAAGCGAGCGAGGCGCTCGAGACCCTCAAGAACCTCGAGGAGCACCGCTTGGTCGTGCGATGGATCCGCGATCGCCTCGAGCCGGTCTCCGAGGCCGTGGTCGCGCCCGACCGTCCCGTCGTCCGCAGGCTGCCGCACGTCGCGCACCTCGCGACGCCGATCGAGTCTCGTCTCCTGGCCCCGATGCACGTCCTCGCCGTCGCCGACGCGCTGTACCCGACGCCAGCGATCGCCGGGACGCCGCTCGGCGTGGCGCTGCGGACGATCGGCTCCCTCGAGGGGCGCCCGCGCGGTTGGTACAGCGGAGCGGTGGGATCGTTCGACACCCACGGGGAGGGCGAGCTGCACGTCGCCCTGCGGAGCGCGCTCATCGAGGGGGGCCGCGCGCGGGTCTTCGTCGGGGCCGGGATCGTGGCGGACTCCGAGCCTGACGCCGAGCTGCGCGAGACGATCGCGAAGGAGCGGACGATGCTCGACGCGCTCGCGCCCCAGGCGACCGGAGCGGAGCGGGCGGCGCCGTGAAGAACCTGCTCTCGGCGTGGTCGCGGCTCTTCGTCGGCGCGCTCTACGAAGCCGGCGTGAGAGACTTCGTGATCACGCCGGGCTCGCGCAACACGCCGCTCGTCGTCGCCGCGTGTCGCCAGGCCGGCGCGCGGACGCACTCCGTGATCGACGAGCGCGCCGCGGCCTTCTTCGCGTTGGGGCAGGCGCGCGTGACGCGTCGGCCGACGGCGGTGCTCTGTACGTCGGGGACGGCGGGGGCGCACTTCTATCCGGCCGTCCTCGAAGCGGAGGCCGCGGCCGTCCCGCTGATCCTGGTGACCGCGGATCGCCCGCCGGAGTTGATCGACGTCGGTGCGCCGCAGGCGATGGACCAGAGCGATCTGTTCGGCCGGCACGTCCGCGCGCGGATCGAGCTGGGCGTTCCGGACGCGCACCCGCAGGCGCTCGACGGCGCCGCGCGGAGCGCAGCGCGCGCGGTCTACGCGGCCGCCGAGGGCCCGGTCCACGTGAACTTCCGCGCGCGCAAGCCACTCGAGCCCGCCGCCGCGACGACCGAAGCGGAAGCCGCCCTCGAGCGCGCCGTGGACGATCGGCTCGCGCGCGTCACGCGCTTCTCGGCGCCGCGGCCCGCGCCGGGTGACGTGACC
>JAUHYN010000476.1 GCA_030426505.1 bacterium
CGGCGGCGGCTTCGGCGGCTGCATCCAGAGCAGCGTGTTCTCGCCGAAGCCCGGCTGACCGACACGCGGCCCACCCGGAGGCGGCTGCCCGTGACCGGGCGTGGCCTGGTTCATCGGCGCGGTCTGACCGCCGCCGGCCATGCTCATCGGCTCGGTGGGCGCCACGCCGCCCGGCGGCTGAGACGCGGGATCGCGCGCGGCGCCGGAGACGACCTGGTGTGGCCCCGTCCCGATCTGATCGAGCGAGACGTTGCCCTCGAACGAGGGCAGCGCGGGCATCGCGCGCGTGGGTGCGTCCCCGATGTCCTCGCCCGAATCCGGGCCGATGACGATCTGGTGCGCCACGGCGCTGCCGCCTCCGCTCTTCTTCGCCTGCATTCGCTGACGCGCTTCACGCAGCGCCTTCAGCTCATCGTTGCTCAGCGGGTCGAGCAGCGTGCGGTCGTCACTCGGTGGCTGTCGCTTGCCACCACCCTGGCCGTCGCTCATCGGGAAAAACTCCGATCCGTTGGATACCATATGTCCAGGTCTATCGACAGGCTTTACGGATCGAACACCCAAAGCCCATCGACCGCCCCGAACGCTTGTACGGTCGCGCCCCCCGGGACGTAGATCCGATCTCCGATCGAAGCCGCACCCGTCCCGTGAATCGCAGGATTCATCGGCGTCAGAACATCCCACGCGCCGCGCGCGACGTCGAATGCTTCGACCGACTCGAAGAGAAACGTCGGAGGGTTGTCCGCATTCCCCTCCCCGCCGAAGACGAACAAGCGGCCGTCGTGGAACACCCCGGCCGTCCCCGCGCGCCCGGTCGGCATCGCGGGCCCGCTCGACCACGTGGACGACGCGATATCGAAGACGTCGAGGTTCGGGACGTGCGAGGCGATCCCGCCGGCGCGTCCGCCCGCCACGTAGAACTTGCCCTCGTGGACGCCGCCCGCGCCGTGATCCATCGCGCGCGGCATCGGCGGTAGCGGGCGCCACGTCTGGGTGGCGGGATCGTAGACGTCGAAGTCCGCGGTCGGGACGCCGTTCTTCAGTCCGCCCGCGACGTAGATCAGCCCGTCCCACACGCCGACCACCGACGAGCCGCGCGCGCGCTGCGACTCCATCGCGGTCTGCTCGCTCCACTGATCGGAGTCGGGATCGTAGGCGAACACGCGACCGTCGTCCTGGAACCCGGCGACGAGGAAGCCGGTGACGTAGAGCCGGTCGTCGACGACCGCGGCGTTCGCGTGGTGCAGGCGCGTCGGGAAGTCCGCGACCGAACGCCACTGCGCGGTCGACGGATCGTACGCCTCCACGCGCGTGCCGAAGCTGTTCGATCCGTAGCCGCCGACGACGTAGACCTCGCCGCGCAGCGCGACGACCGCGGTCTCCTGCAGCGGCGCCCTGAGCGACGGGCCCGTCGACCACGCCCCGAGCTCGGGCCCCGCGTCGCGCGGGCCGCCGTCGTAGTCCGGCGGGCGCGGCCCGGCGTCGCGCGGAGGGCCCGCGTCGCGCGCAGGCCCGGCGTCACGCGTCGGGCCGGCGTCGTACGGATCGGAGCCCTCGTCCCCCGGCTCCACTGCACCGGAGCAAGCGACGAGCGCGACGAGGCCGAGAGCGAAGACGCGGGGCATGACGTTTCGGACCGCTCGGGGGCGACGCACCTGCCAACTCTATCGCACGCGGGCCGCGGCGCATGCGTGGCATTGCTCCTGAACATCCTTTCCTTGTAACCATCGCCTCCGGCCCATGCTCACCGAGACGCCCACCACGCTCGAGGGTGTCCTCGAGCGCATCCTCTACGCCAACGAGGAGACGGCGTGGAGCGTCGTCCACGTCCGCGTGGAGGGCGAGCGGGATCCGGTGAGCGCGACCGGCAACCTCCTGGGGGTACGCACCGGCGAGCGGATTCGTTTGAGTGGAACGTGGGAACACTCGAAGAAGTGGGGCCGGCAGTTCAAGGTCGACAGCTACCTCACGGTCCGCCCCACCACGAAGCACGGCATCGAGAAGTACCTCGCGTCCGGGCTGGTCGAGGGCATCGGTGCGCAGATGGCGAAGCGCATCGTCGCGCACTTCGGCGACGAGACGCTGAACGTCCTCGAGCAGACCCCGCAGCGCCTCACGGAGGTCGAGGGGATCGGCCCCGTCCGCGCCGCGCGCATCGACGCCGCGTGGGCCGAGCAGCGCGCGATCAAGGACGTCATGATCTTCCTCGGCGAGTTCGGCGTGACGCCCGCCTTCGCCGTCCGGATCTTCAAGCGCTACGGCAGCAAGACGATCGCGACCGTGCGCAGCAACCCGTACCAACTCGCGCTCGACGTCTCCGGCATCGGCTTCAAGACCGCGGACAAGATCGCGGTGAAGCTGGGCCTCGACCGCCGCGCGCCCGCGCGCGTCGAAGCCGGCGCGCTGCACGCGCTGATGGAGGCTTCGTCGGACGGCCACGTGTTCCTCCCCGCGGACGAGCTCGCCACCCGCGCCGCGGAGCTCCTCGGCGTGGAGCCCCCGCTCGTGCAAGCCGCGTTGACGACCCTCGTCGCGTCCTGCCACGCGCGCCGCGACGGGGACGCCGTCTACCTCGCGCCGCTGTTCGACGCCGAGGTCGAAGCCGCCGGGGCCCTCCTCCACTTCGGCCCCCACAGCTTCGAGGCCGACGTCGAGGACGTCATCGCGAAGTTCGAAGAGGACGCCGGCCTCACACTCGGCGACACGCAACGCGAAGCCGTCCACGCCGCGCGGCACACGCGCCTCCTCGTGATCACCGGCGGCCCCGGCACCGGGAAGACGACGCTCTTGAAGGCGATCCTCCGCCTGTTCGAGACGCAGAAGCTGATGATCCACCTCGCCGCGCCGACCGGCCGCGCGGCGAAGCGCATGAACGAGACGACAGGCCTCGAGGCGAAGACGATCCACCGCCTGCTCGAGTTCGCGCCGGAGGACAACGCGTTCGTCCGCAACGACGACAACCCCCTCGAGACCGACGTCCTGATCGTCGACGAGGCCTCGATGATCGACGTGACCCTCCTCGCGGATCTGATGCGCGCCGTCCCGCGCCACGCGCGCGTGGTGTTCGTCGGCGACGTCGATCAACTCCCTTCGGTCGGCCCCGGCAGCGTGCTCGACGACATCATCCAGTCGGGTCGCGCGACCGTCGTGCGCCTCGAGACGATCTTCCGGCAGGCCTCCGCGAGCCGCATCGTCACGAACGCGCACCGCATCATCCACGGCACGCCGCCGGACACCCGCGCCGCGACCGACGAGCTCACCGACTTCTACTTCATCCGCCGCGAGCGCCCGGACAACGTCCTCGAAGCGATCGAAAAGGTCGTCCTCGAGCGCATCCCGAAGCGCTTCGGGCTCGACCCGGTGGACGACGTCCAGATCCTCACGCCGATGCACCGCGGTCCGCTCGGCGCGCAGGCGATCAACCGGCGCCTCCAAGCGCTCCTCAACCCGCGCGGCGCGCCGTTCGAGCGCGGCCAGACCACGTACCGCGTCGGCGACAAGGTGATGCAGACGAAGAACGACTACGATCTGTCGGTCTTCAACGGCGACCTCGGCCGCATCGCAGCGGTCGACGAAGAGGAAGGCACCGTCGACGTCGTCTACGACGGGCGCCGCGTGCGCTACGAGAAGAAGACGATGGACGCCCTCGTGCTCGCGTACGCCTGCACGATCCACAAGTCGCAGGGGTCCGAGTATCCCGCCGTCGTGATCCCGGTGAGTACGCAGCACTACGTGATGCTGCACCGAAACCTGCTGTACACCGCGGTCACCCGCGGGAAGCGCCTCGTCGTGCTCGTGGGGAGCGAACGCGCGCTCCGGCTCGCCGTCGACAACCGGCGCGAAGTGCGTCGCTACTCCCGCCTCGCCGCGCGCCTCCTCGCCGCCCCGATCGTTTGAGCGCGCTCACCCCGAAGACCGACGCCGTCGGATGACGCGTATCGATCGTCGAAAGCCCGAGAGGATGCGGCTGAAGCGGCGGGACTAAGATGGGAAATCACAGCGTTCAAACCAACGAAGGGATCGCACCGAAGATGAAAGCTCGAAGACCACGCGGAGTACGAGGCCTGGTTGAAGCGGCCCGCACGGATCGCGGGCTCATCGAGCGGCTCTTCCGTGAGAACTGCGCCCTGCGTCGCGAGAACGCGCGCCTCGCGCGGTACGAGGCCCTGGCGTGTCAGGACGCATTGACGGGCCTGGGGAACCGCCGGCACTTCGACGAGCGGCTCGCTTCGGAGCTCGCGCGGGCGACCCGCAGCTACGCGCCGCTTTCGCTGCTGTTCATCGATCTCGATCGCTTCAAGGCGCTCAACGACGGCGCCGGTCACGTGGCCGGCGACGAGGCGCTCGCCTGGGTGGGGCGCTTCCTGGGGTCGACGATCCGGACCAGCGACGTCGCCTGCCGCACCGGCGGTGACGAGTTCGGGATCCTCCTACCCGACACCGACGCGGACGGCGCGACGCTGATGGCCGACCGCCTCCGGGTGGCCCTGGAAGGCGCGTGCGACGCGCCCCACCTCCCGGACGGGACGCGCATCGACCTGTCGATCGGGACCGCCACGGCCCCCGAGGACGGCACCACGCCGGACGCCCTCCTCGCCCGCGCCGACGTGCGCATGTTCGACGACAAGGCCAACCGCGACGCCGCCTGAGGCCGGCGAACTTTCTTTTTCCATCCCCCGGGGGCCGCCCGGTCCATTGGGGCATGAAGAAGACCTGGCTCCTCGCGCTCCCCGTCTCTTTGGCCTTCGTCGCCTGCCAGCCGCCGGCCGACGAGTACCGGAACGCCCTCCCCGACCGCGACACGATCGAGGTGGACGTCCCCGCGCAAGAGACGACAGCCCAGGGCCTCGGCAGCAAGTCGTCCGCGATCGTCGGCGAGCCGGCCGACCTCTACACGTCGACCTACTACCAGGCCCGCGACCTCAACGTGTTCGGCAAGTTCGTCGTCGACCTCGTCGAGACGATCGCGTCGTTCCCCGCCACGGAGCTCACCGAGACGAAGGCGGTGTGGGGCCCGTTCTCCGAGGAGCGCGAGCCGAACGAGTTCAAGCTCACGATCGAGAAGGACGACGTCGTGGCGACGCGCTTCGCGTGGGCCATCGAAGGTCGGCACAAGAGCGAGGCTGACTTCATCACCCTCGCGCGCGGCTCGTTCGAGCCGACCGAGGAAGACTACGGCAACGGCTGGTTCGTCCTCGACTTCGACACCATCCGCACGCTCGACCCCTCCGAGGGCGGCCGCGGTCGCGTGGGATACGCGTTCGAGAAGGACGCCGAGGGCGTGTCGGTGCGCGTCCACTTCGCGGGCACCACGGATCGCGGTGAGCGCATCGAGGCCGGCTACGCGTACGGCGAGTCGATCAGCGGCGAAGGCTTCATCCTCTTCGGCCTCCCGCTGAACGTCCACGAAGGCCCCGCGCTCGAGGACGTCATCATCCGCACCCGCTGGATCCCTTCGGGCGCCGGGCGCGCCGACGTCATCGCGTCGGGCGGCGACATCGGCGACGACGTCTTCGAGGGCTCGCAGTGCTGGGGCGACAACTTCGTGTCGAGCTACGAGCACTTCCTCGTGAACCGCGACACCGTCGCGAACGACGGTGAAGTGAAGACGTGCGTCCTCGAGCAGGCCGCGCCGCCGCGCGCGGGCGAGCTGCCGACGGCCGACGACGTCGAGGATCCCAACGGCGGGCTCGTGGTCGATTGAGCCTGACGGACGCCACCGGGGCGGCTTGTCCGCCCCCAGTCGAGGTGACACCATGCGCGCCGCGAACCACCGGACGCTCCCTGTCGATGTCCGATTCCAAACCCTCGCGGCGCGCCGAGATCGCCGAGCTCTACACGCAGTACGGACCGATCGTGTTCACGCGCTGTCGGTACCTGCTCCGCGACGACGAGGCCGCGCGCGACGCGACGCAGGAAGTCTTCGTCAAGGTGATGCGTTCGCTCGACGGCTTCCGTCAGGACTCGGCGCTCTCCACCTGGATCGTCCGCATCGCGACGAACCATTGCTTGAACGTCATCGCGTCGAACAAGGCGAAGTGGCGCGAGCGGTTCCAGCGGTACGTGCAGCACATGGACGAGGGCGGCCTGCTCGCCGGTGTGGATCCGGAGAAGGCGCGGCTGGTTCAGCAGGTACTCGAGAAGGTCGACCGGGAGACGCAGGCGGTGGCCGTTCACTACTACGTGGACGAGATGACGCAGGACGAGATCGCGCGCTTGATGTCGCGCTCGCTGCCGACGATTCGAAAGCGACTCGAGAAGTTCAAAAGGGTCGCCAAGAAGGAGCTGGCGCATGGCCAACGATGAGGAGGACGACGTGATCCAGGCGGAAGGCATCCGACGTCACGAGCTCGTCCAGTACGCGTTCGGCGAGCTGGACGGAGCGTCGAAGGACGCGCTCGAAGCGCGCCTCGCCCAGGACGCCGAAGCGCGCGCGCGCCTCGACGCGATCGAAGCGGGTCACACCGCGGCCGCCGCGAAGCTCGACGTCGCCGTCGACTCCGCGCGCATCCTCGAGCGCATGGAGGCCGAGTCCGAGGCGCCGTCGTGGGTGAAGAAGTGGTGGCCGGCGGCGGTGTTCGTCGCGGCCCTCGCGGCCGTCCCGGTGGTGGTGATGACGCAGGG
>JAUHYN010000477.1 GCA_030426505.1 bacterium
TTCTGTAGAACGGGACTGCCATGACGGGAGGGCCGGACGGGCCGGGCCTCCCTATGGGTACCCTCCGACCGCGGTCAAGGTCGATAGATTTCAGGCCTCGTCCACGGACAGCATCTGGTCCACGTGCGCGCGGATATCCTCGGGCCACGACGCCATTCGCACGCGCATCCCCTCCAGATCCCCGCGGTACAACGCGCGACTCGCGTCCTCGAAGCCCGGGCGGTTCCCGGCCATCGTCCACAGAAAGCGGCTCACGGCGTCGCGCGCCTGCTTCGCCCGCTGCGGCGCGGCGTCCCGCTTGCGCGCTTCGTCGATCAAGCGGCGCAGCGCCCCGGACATGCCCCCGGGCTGACTGGAGAGCCAGTCCCAGTGCCGCGGCAACAGCGAGACCTCGCGCGAGACCACGCCCAGCTTCGGGCGCCCCGGGCCGCGCGGCTTGTCGTCCTCCGCCGCCGCGTCGCCGCGCGCGATCAGTCGGGGGTGCCGCGCGAGCTTGTCGACGACCTCCCCGGGCGTCCCCTCGAAGTCGAAGTCGATCTGCAGACCGGTGTCGTCCTCGAAGATCAACAGAGGCCGGGTCTCCCCCCCGTCGAGCGCCGCTTTGACGCGGCGGACCATGGATTCGGCCTCGCCCCCGGCGATCCGCTGGTCGCCGGCGAACGCCGTGTAGCTGGGCTTCGTCATGCCCGAACGAATATTACCCGGAACAAATACTGTCAATATGACCCGGGTATTATTTCCGGCGGAGGCGGCGGGCGATCGCGGAGGCGCCTCGGCGCGCGTCGTCCGCGATCGCGAGGGTGCAGGGGAGCAGGACGAGCGTGAGCACCGTCGCGAAGAGCAGGCCCCACCCGAGCGCGAACACCATCGGCTGCGCGAAGCCGGCCTTGCCGCCGATCCCGTACGCGAGCGGGAAGACGCCGCCGAGCGTGGTGAGTGAGGTGAGCACGACCGCCTTGAAGCGTGAGGTCGCGCCGGTCTCGATCGCGGCGCGCGCGCTCAGGCCGCTGCGTCGTTGTTCGTTGATCGTGTCCACCATGACGAGCGAGTCGTTCACCACGACGCCGGCCAATCCGACGAGCCCGATGATCGCCATCATCCCGAGCGGCATCCCGTGCGACGCGAGCGCGAGCACCACGCCGGTCACGCCGAACGGGATCGAGAACATCACGAACATCGGCTGCGTGAGCGAGCCGAGCACGAACACGAGCGCCAAGAAGATCACGCACACGCACAGCGCGATGACCTTCGTGACCCACTTCTTCGCCTCCTCCTCCGCCTCCGGGGGCTCCACCGTGATCTGGTACTGCGGGTAGCGATCGCGCAGCCCCGCGAGGCGCTCGTCGAGCGACGTCTTGATCCCGTCGGTGTCGACCTTGGCCTTGTCGTACGCGACGTCGATCTCGAACTTCCGCAGCAGATCGAGGTGACGGATGTCCTGCAGCACGCGGGTCTGTCGCCACGCGCCGATCGTCGACAGCGGCACCGCGAGCCCGCGCGGCGTGACGACGGTGATCGCGTCGAGCTCTTCGGCGGCCCAGTCCCCGTCGCGCGCGAAGCGCGTGAAGACGGTGAGCTCGTCACCGCGGTAGCGCATCCTCAGAAGCTCCTGCGGCGCGAACGTGTTCCTCAACTGCTGCGTGAGCGCCTCGCCTTCGACCTCGTAGCGCGCCATCGCCTCGGCGTTCGGCTCGAAGCGCCACGCCGGCTGGAAGCGGTTCGGATCCATGAAGACACGCTCGACGTCCGGCAGGTCCGTGACCTCGGTGCGGATCGCCTCCTGGATCTCCTCGAACGACAGCGAGTCGCCGCCCGACACGTAGATCGTGACGACGTCCTCCTTCTTCGTGGGGTCCGCGTGCCGGCGATGCACCTCGATGGACGCGAACCCGTCGATCGCCTTCAGCGCGAGCGCGAGCTTCGCTTCGACTTCCTCCGCGAGGGCCTTCGGATCCTCGACCTCGAGATCGACCGCGACCTCCAGCTCGACGTGACGCTTGCCGCGCAGCTCGTGGCCGCCGGGCGTGGTGGCCTCGCCGGCGGTCACGAAGATCCACTCGATGTCCTCCGCCGGGATCGCGGCGCGCACGGCCGCTTCGAGGTTCGACGCCTTCGCGAGCGTGTCGTCGAGATCGACCGGCTCGGCCACGACGCCGTGGACGAAGACGCGCTCCGTGCCGAGCGAGAGGCTGAACTCCTTCTCCATGTCCTGCAGGACGAAGAAGCTCCCGACGAGCAGCGCGAGGAACGCGACGACCGACACGTACCGCAGCTTCAGCGCGACCCGGAGGACGCGGCGGTAGACGCCCTGCATCCACACGAACACCCGCCGCTCCTCGAAGCGATAGCCCTCGGGGATGAAGTGGACGAGGTGGTTCGGCAGCAGGAAGAAGGACTCGAACAGGCTGAGGAGCAGCGTCCCGATCATCACGATCGGGATGGCGAAGAAGACCGCCGACATCTCGCTCTCGATGAACAGGATCGGCGCGAAGACGACGATGTTCGTGATGATCGTGCCGGACACCGGCCTGAGCAGCGTGGACGCCGCCTCCACCGCGGCTTCGCGCGGCGTCATGCCCTCCTGCAGCTTCTCGAGGAAGCGCTCCGCGACGAGGATCGCGTCGTCGACGAGGATGCCGAGCACGAGCAGCAGCCCGATGACCGAGATGAGGTGGATCTGCACGCCGAACGCGTCGAGCACGATGAACGTCCCGAGGTAGACGAACGGTAGGCCGAGCACCGCCATCAGCGCGGTGCGGAAGCCGAGGAAGAGGAACAGCACGAAGCCGACGATCACCAGGCCGGCGAGGCCGTTGGTGAGGATGACGGAGAGCGGCTGCTCGATGATGTAAGCCGCCGACGCGAGGACGCGCGCCTCGAAGCGGTCGGGCGCCTTCGCGTTGAACGCGTCGATGACCTTCGCCACGCGCGCCTCGAGATCGATCACGTCGCTGTCGGTGTCCTTCCACAGCTCGAGGACGACGTACTCCTTGCCGTCGTGGCGCTTCTCGACGCGGCGCTCCTGCGACTCGATCGAGATGTCGGCGACGTCGCCGAGGTCGAGGCCCTGCCCCACGCGGTTGCGGGTGAGTGGGAGCGCGCGCAGGTCGTCGAGGACGGTGGCGCCCTCCCCGTCCGTCGCGTTGTCGAGCGCGATCGCGATGATCTCTTCGTCGGTGCGCACGCGACCGATGGGCGCGTAGGCGAGCGCCTCGTGGACGCGTCGCACGACCTCCCGGACGTCGAGTCCGGCGTCGTCGATCTTGGCGCGGTCGAACTCGACGTAGAGGTCCTGCTTCGGGAGCGACGTATCGACGGCGATGACGTGCGGGATGTCGTCGAGCTGCTCCGCGAGCGACTCGACCCACTTGCGGTCCTCGAGATCCTCGTCGTCGATCGGCTCGATGATCACGTCGAGGAAGTCGACGCGGTCCTGTTGGACGTGCCGGATGGAGAGCGGCTCGAGGTCGCTCGGGAAGCGATCCGATAGCCCGTCCACGCGGGAGCGGATGGTCTCGAGCGAGCGCGCGATGTCGTGGTGCTCCGGCTTGAAGATCACGTTGATGCGGAAGCTCCCCGCGCGCGTCGTGCTCTTCACGTGGTGGATGCCGGTGAGGTCGCGGACAGCCTCCTCGATCGGGAAGGTCAGGAACCGCTCGACGTCGACGGCGGACGCGCCGGGGAGCTCGCCCTCGATGCGCACGGTCTTCGACTGGATCGTCGGGATGAGGTCGCGGCTCATCTGTTGGAACGTGAGGAAGCCGACGACCCAGACCGCGACCGTCAGCGTGTTCACGATCAGCGACCGGTCGACGAAGTACTCAATCAGTTTCTTCACGGCAGTGCTCCGGGAGCGTCCCGAGGAGGGGGACGAGGCGGGTCTCGGCGAGGTGCGCTTCGAGCCAGAGGTCCCAGGCGTCGAGGCGCGCGCGTTGGTGGCGGTCCCAGTGGTCGAGGTAGTCCTGGAACTCCATCTTCCCGTTGGTGAACTCGCGGTGCGCCGCGCGGATCTGCGCGCGCATCACGTCGCGCTGCTGCACGACCAGGTCGTAGGCCTCGGTGGTGTGGCGCCAGACCTCGAGCTGTTCGCGGACGCGTTGCGCGAGGTCGAGCTCGAGCGCGCGACGCTCCGCCGCGACGCGGGCCAGCCGGAGCCGGGCCTCGCGCGCCTGGTATTCGGTCTCCGGCCGCTCGATTGGCCACACGTACGTGAGCTGCACGAGGCCGTAGAGATCGGTGAGGTCCGCGATCGCGTTCGGCGGGATGAAGAGATCGTGAACGCGCGTGGCGCCGAGCGTGAACGCGAGGTCGAGCTCGTCGCGCCCGCGTTCGGTCGCGAGCAGCGCCGTCTGCGAGAGCTCCGCCTCCATCGCGGCGAGGCGGATGAGGCGCGGGTGGTTCGCGGCGACGGTCGCGGTGACCGGCGTCTTCGCGGCGACGATCGGCGGCGGCTCCGCGAGGCGCGGGGCGGGGCCGTCGAGGAAAATCTCGAGCGCCGCGTCGGCGCGTTGTTTCCGCGCGACGAACACCGCGCGCAGGCTCTGGGCGGCGAGCCAATCCGAGCGCGCGGCGAGGAGGTCGAGGCGCTGGATCATCTTGCGCTCGTAGTCGCGGATGGTCTGCGCCCAGACGCGGCGCTTCTCCTCGATGAGCTCGTCGTAGGCCTCGAGCTGCTCGGCGGCGGCGTAGCGGACGAGGTAGCGCTCCGTCGCGTCGGCGCACCACACGAGGTCCTGTTCGGCGAGCGTCGCGTCGGCGCCGGCGCGCGTGGCGCGGGCGGCCTCTTGTTCGTATCCGTTCTCGCGTCCGCCGAAGTTGCGGATCAGCGGCAGCCGATACGAGCCCTCGACGCCGTACTGCGGGTTGCCGGCGGGGAGGTTGGAGGTGCTAGGCCAAGCGGCGCCGGCGCGCACGGCGTAGCCGGAGCCGTCGTTGCCTTCGTAGCGGTACTCGGCGTCGGCGCCGACTCGGAGGAGCGGATCGAAAGAGCCGACCGCCGTGAGGTGGTAGCCGCGTGCGCCGATCTCGGGCGACACGGAGAGCGTTCGGGTCGCGCGGTTCGTGCGCCGGTCGACCTCGACCTGCGCGAGCCGGACGTCGAGCACCCGCGCTTCACGCAGCGGGTTCTTTTCGCGGTACGCGCGGACGTACTCGGGGAGCGTCAGCGTTCGGGTGGACGTGGGCGTCGTCGCGCCGCACAGAGCGAGGAGCAGTATGGGAGGGGGCATGTGTCGACGCGGACGCTAGGCAGGAGTCGTGCCGAGCGAATACGCGTCGAGGTGTGGCGATGCAGGGGGTGGTGCCGGAGCGTGAGGCGGACAGCGGTGCAGTCGAGGGACTGCACCTCGCGCGCGCTACTCCAAGCCTTTCACGGCACCGACTCCGTCGGCGCCTAGGCACGTCGCTCAGACCGCACGCGAAGCGTGCGGCTTCACTCCAGGAGGAAGCGCTGCGGGTTCTGGGCGACGCCGCGCATCCGCACCTCGTAGTGCAGGTGCGGGCCGGTCGAGCGACCGGTGTTGCCGACGAGGCCGATGATCTGACCGCGGCGCACTTCATCGCCGACCTTCACGTTGATCTTCGACAGGTGCGCGAAGCGCGTGACCAAGCCGGTGTCGTGCTCGAGCTCGATGACCTTGCCGTACGCGCCCTTCTTGCCGGCTGCGACCACGATGCCGTCCGCGGTGGCCATGACCTTCGCACCCATGCGCGCCGAGAAGTCGATGCCGGCGTGGAACTGCGGGAGGCCCGTGAACGGATCCACGCGCATGCCGTAGCCGCTCGTGACGTAGCCGTGGGTCGGCGAGCGACTCGGCGTCGCGGAGAGCACCGCTTGCTGGTCGCCGAGGTACGAAGAGAGATCCGCGAGCGACGTCGAGGTCGCCTCGGCCTCGCCGTGGATCGCCTCGAGGTGCTGCGCGACGAGCGCCGCGCTCCGCGCGCTCGATCCACCGAATAGATCGCGACGCAGCGCCGACTCTTCTTCGCCTTCCGGATCGTCGGCCGCGCGCATCATCCCCTCACCACCGACCGGCCCAATGGCCAGGTGGCGATCCGGGTCGCTCACCATCGTGAGCGCGCGCAGCTTGGTGTCGAACTCGCGCAGCCGCTGAACGGTGGCGTCGACTTTCTCGAGACGCGCGGTGAACGCGTCCAGGTCGGCCTTCAATTCCGCTCGCTCCGTACGGAGCGCGGCGTTCTGGTCGGCCGTGTCTCGATGATAGACGGCGTACCCGATGGAACCGATCGTGGTGAGCATCAACACGACCGCACCCGCGATACCGCCGATGATCAGATGACGCGATACACGGAGACGACGCGGCTCGATCGCCGACGTCTCCGGCATGATCATCACAGTGAAATATTTGGACTTTTGCTCCGTCACGCCTCTCGACCGCTCGCTTGATCGCTCATACTTTGCGTCCGAGCGCAACCGCTCGGACTTCTTCGCCTTCGACCCGCTCGCATCCTAAGTCGGCATCGCTGGCGCCGCCATGAATCGAACGCACTTTCCGTAGCACGGCCTGCGGGGAGGTGAGGATGGGCCGGTGTAGGGGTCGGATCCCGCGAGGACCCGCGCGCGCGTCGCGCCTTACTCTTCGCCGTTCACGTAGAGGACG
>JAUHYN010000478.1 GCA_030426505.1 bacterium
ATCCGCCCCGGCACCACCGTGCTCGGCGAAGCGAGCACGACCGGCGTCCTCGTCATCAAGCGCAACTCGAAGATCGTCGCCGACGGCACGCGCGACGCGCCGATCATCTTCACCTCCTCGAAGGACCCGGGCTCCCGCGCGACGGGGGACTGGGGCGGCGTGATCATCAACGGCAATGCGCCGATCAACCTCCAGTGCGCGACGCCGCCCTGCGAGGCGTTCGGCGAGGGCGGAACCGGCTTCTACGGCGGCGACCAGCCCGACGACGACAGCGGCATCATCCGCTACGCGCGTATCGAGTTCGCCGGGAAGCTCCTCAGCCCCGACAACGAGCTCAACGGCCTCGCGCTGCAGGGCGTCGGTCGGGGCACCGTCCTCGACTACATCCAGATCCACCGCGGCCAGGACGACGGCATCGAGTTCTTCGGCGGCACCGTCGACTTCAAGCACATCCTCGTGACCGGCGCGGACGACGACAACCTCGACTGGACCGAGGGCTGGACCGGGCGCGGACAGTTCTTCGTGTCGCAGCAGCTCGACGGGATCGGCGACAACGGCATCGAGGCGGACAACAAGGAAGACCAGCGCGACAACGTCCCGCGGTCGAACCCCACGCTCTCGAACATCACGCTGATCGGGAGCCCGCAGTCGGACGCCTCCGACTACGGGATGCTCATTCGCGAGGGCACCGGCGCGAACATCTCGAACACGCTCGTGCTCGGGTGGAACGACGCCTGCATCGACATCGACCACCCCGAGACGTGGGCCGCCGCCGTCGACGGGAGCACGCTGACCGGCACGCTGCGCATCGAACACTCGATCTTCGACTGCGTGACCGTGAGCGAAGAGGAGGCCGAGGATCCGATGACGGTCCGGATGTTCCTCGAGACGAACACCGGCAACACGTTCGAGCCGGTGATGCTCGAGGACCCGTTCAACACGGCGTCCCCGAACTTCAAGCCGGCGTCGGGCTCGCCCGCGATGACCGGCGCGGTCGTCCCGAGCGACCCGTTCTTCGAGCAGGTCACTTACCGCGGTGGCGTGGATCCGGCCGACGACTGGACCGTGGGTTGGACGACGAACGTCGCCAACTGACCCGCACCGCCCCGTAGACGCCCCCGACGCCCGTCGGGGCGTCACCATCCGACATCGTCTCCCCCCAAAAAGAAGAACCGGACGGCCTGTCGGTCGAGTCCGGGGTTGTTGTAGAAGGTCGTCAGGGGGTCCCTCTGACCATGACGACACTTCGCACGCGAACCCACGAACTCATCACACTCCTCGGCGCCGTCGCGCTCGTATCCAGCTGCAGCGGCGACGGCGGGACGATCCCGCCTCCGAGTGATCCCGTCCTCCAGAGCATCGAGGTGATCACCGACACGACGATGGTCGTCGTCGGCGGCGAGCTCCGACTCCGCGCGGAGGGCACGTACGACAACGACACGACCGAGCGCCTCACCGACGACGTCACGTGGACGTCGAGCGATCCGTCCGTTGCGACCGTCGACGACGGCGGGCGCGTCACGGCCGTCGTGGCCGGGACGGCCGACATCGAAGCGCAGCTCGGGACCGTACGCGGGAGCGTCACGATCACGGTGACCGCCTCTCCGATTCGTCGGATCGAAGTGCAGCCGCGCGAGGTCGCGCTCGTCACGGGCGAGTCGCAACAGGTCACCGCGATGGCCACGCTCGCCGACGCGTCGACGATCGACGTCACCGCGTTCGTGACTTGGAGCTCGGACAACACGGCCGTGGCGACCGTCGAGGGCGGACTCGTCACCGCGGTCGCGGCGGGCGAAGCGAACATCTCGGCGGTCGACCCGGGCACCGGGATCTCCACCGGGGTCCGCTCCGCCGAAGTGGCGGTCGTCGATCCCGAGCCGACGGACCTCGAGGTCACGCCGGACGCCGTGACCCTCACGATCGGGACGACCGAGCAACTCACCGCCGAGCTCACGTACGACAACGGCACGACCGAGGACGTCACCCAGACGCTGACCTGGTCGTCGAGCAACGAGGAAGTCGCGACGATCGACTCCGCCGGCCTCCTCACCGCGATCGCGCCCGGTGTGGTGACGATCTCCGCGCGCCACGCGCCCTCCGGCATCCGCGCGGTCCTTCGCGCTACAGTGACGCCGCCGACGATCACGTCGATCACCGTGTCGCCGTCCGCGGCGACGCTGGAGCTCATCGGTCGCGAGACCTTCGTGGCCACCGCCATGTACTCCGATGGCACGGAAGTCGAGCTCTCGGGCGTCACCTGGCAGTCGTCGGATACGGACGTCGCGACCGTCAGCAACGGCTCCGGCGAGCGCGGCCTCGTGCGCGCCGTCTCCGCGGGGACCGTGACGATCTCCGCGCGGGACTCGGCGTCCGGCGTGAGCAGTGACGACAGCAATGGCTCCGCCACGGTGACCGTGCTCAGCCCGACGGTCGCGAGCGTGATCGTCGTGGCGCCCGACGGGCAGCGCTCGGTCACCCTCGCGGCGGGCCTCACGCAGCCCCTCCGGGCGTTCGCGATCTACACGGACAACACGGGCGTCGAGATCACGGACACGGTGACGTGGTCGTCGTCGGACACGTCGCTCGCGACGGTGGACGCGATGGGGACCGTCACGGCGGTCGCCGAGGGCGAGGTCGTGATCAGCGCGACGGATCCCGCGACTGGCATCAACAGTGACGCGTCGAACCAGTCGCTTCCGTTCACGGTCGATCCGCCGGAGCTGCTCAGCATCCAGATCACGCCGTCGGCGGTCGCGATGATCGTCGGCACCACGCAGCAGTTCACGGCCACGGGCATCTTCTCGGACTCGGTGCAGCGCAACCTCAGCACGGTCGTCGACTGGACCTCGTCGAGCCCCGCGCTGTTGTCGATCACCTCGTCGGGCCTCGCGACGGCGAATGGCAACGGCAACGTGACGATCAACGCCGCGGATCCCGCGACGGGCGTGAGCAGCAACGACTCGATGCAGTCGGCGACGGTGCTCATCTCCGACGCCGCGCTGGTCTCGATCGCCGTGACGCCGGCGACGAACACGTTGCCGGTCGGCGCGACGGTGGAGCTCCAGGCGATGGGGACCTACGACAACGCCGCGGTCGTCGACATCACCAGCATCGTGGAGTGGACCTCGACGGACCCCGCGGTCGCGGCGGTCAGCAACACGGGCGGTGCGCGCGGGACGGCGCGCGGCGTCGCGACCGGCTCGGCGACGATCCACGCGGTCGAGATGATCAGCGGCGTGAGCAGCGGCGACACGGGTGAGTCGGCGGCGGTCACTGTGCCGGCCGGTATCACGCTCACTTCGTTGACGGTCGCGCCGGTGTCGAACACGTTCAACGTCAACCAGTCGGTGCCGTACACGGTGGTCGGCACGTTCTCGGACGCGTCGACGCACCCGATGACGGAGACGGTGCAGTGGAACTCGTCCGCGACGTCGGTCGCGACGGTGAGCAACACCGAAGGGACGCGCGGCTTGGTGTCGGGCGTCGGCGTCGGCATCGCGACGATCTCCGCGGTCCACACACCGACCGGCGTCTCGAGCGTCACGACGAACACGTCCGGCCTCGCGACGGTGGAGCAGGGGATCGAGATCGGCGACCTCGTCCACCTCGAGCTCGACGACGGCTCGGGCACGACGCTGGCGAACATGGCGCCGGGCGCGAGCGCCCTGACGATCACCGGGCCTTCGTCGTGGGGCTCGCCGGGCGGCGCGCCGGGGACGAGCACGAACTACCTGACGATGCCGGCGGGGAGCACGAACCACGTGAACCCGAACCTCTCCGTCACCACGTACACGAACCTGACGATCGACTTCTGGTGGCGCTACAACAGCGGGACCAGCACGAGCTACATGTGGAACTCGTCCGTGTCGTTCCGCGCGTTCACCGGCGGCGTCGCGGCCTCGGGCATCTACGTCCGCGAGACGCCCGGCGGATCGGACATCGTCTACACGCCCAACCTCCAGGACATGCAGTGGCACCACATCGCGTACGTGCTCGACGCGTCCGCGGGCATGGGCACGCTCTACGTGGACGGCGTGCCCTCGGGTTCGACGCCCTACAGCGGGTCGATCTCGATCCCGACGTTCTACCTCATGGGGCAGAACTCGTCGAACTCGGCGACCGTCGACTACGACCGCTTCCGCGTGTGGAGCACCGCGAACACCGCGGCGCAGGTCGCGGACATGGTCATCGGCAACCGCTGACGAGTCTGTCGCGAGCGGCTCGTGAAGGAGCGTCGCAAATCTGCCCGCCACGCCATCGAGCTCCCGGCCACCGTGTGGCTGGGAGCCGAGGCGCTCCAAGCGGTGGTGAAGAACGTCGCGTTCGAGGGCATGTACCTCGCGCTCGACGTCGCGCCTCCGCTCCTCCGCCTCCTCCAGATCGAGCTCGTCCTCCCGAACCGGCGCGCGCCGATCCGCGTGTCGGGGATGGCGGTGCATCGCACGGATCCGAATGACGGGCGGTGCGGGGTCGGCGTGCGGTTCCTCGTGGTCGACACGGAGGCGAAGGACGCCTGGACGAAGTTCGTCCTCGAGTTGGAGCGACGCCCGCACGAGCGGCCCGCACGCCGCGCTTCGCAGGTCGGCCCGAAGAAGGAGCGCCGCGTGGTGCGCGCGGCCTCGCCGGAGCTCCGCGTGACGGTGCCGGATCCGAACGAGCTGCGCGCGCTCGCCGAGGACATCCTCGACGGGCGTGAGTTGATGATCGAGACCGCGATGCAGGTGCCGCTCGAGTCGAGCGTGTGGGTGACGATCGTCGCGCCGTCCGACCGACGCGCGGTGTCGGTCGCGGCCGTGGTGGTCGGGGTCTACGCCGACGCGACGATGCGCGGGGTGGCCGTGGCGACGAAGCTCTCCGAGGGCGAGCGTCGCGCGCTCGCGGAGCTCGCGAACGCGCCGCGCGAGCGCCGCAAACGCGAGGCGAGCATCCTCGGGTTCGACCGGGACTCCGAGGTCGTCCAGCGCCCCAGCCTCGAAGGCCTCTTCGACTGACGCGAACCCTTGGCGTGCGTTCGCGCCTCGCGCTAGTGAGCGCGCGTGGGGCGTGCGGCGCGACGGGCGAGGAAACGCGCGAAGCGTTGGCTCGTGTTCCAGCTCGCGCGCTTCGGCGCGGCGCTGATCGCGGCGCTCCCGATCCGTTGGGCGCTCGCGCTCGGGCGCTCCGTCGGGCGGCTCGCGCGCCGCTTGGACGGGACGGGCCGACGCCGCGCGGAGGCGCAGCTCGTCGAGCACCTCGGCGTCGACGCGGGCGAGGCGCGCCGCCTCTCCGTCGGTGTGTACGAGAACGCCGGGATGATCGCGGCGGAGATCGCGCACCTCCCCCGGCTCGCGCAGCGCCTCGACGACTACGTCACGCTCCCCGACGAAGATCTCCGCATGCTCCAGGCCGCGGGCGAGGAGGGCCGCGGGGTCATCTTCGTGACCGGGCACGTCGGCAACTGGGAGCTCCTCGCGCAGCGCGTGGCGCGCGCCGGGTTCGATGCCGTCACGCTCGCGCGCGGCGCACCGAACCCGTACCTCGGTGCATGGATCGTCGAGCGGCGCGCACAGGGCGGGCTCGCGACGATCAATCGCGGCGACCCGCGGGCGGCGCGCGACATGCTCTCGGCGATGAAGCGCGGGGCGCTGCTCGGCGTGCTGCTCGACCAGGACACGAAGGTGCCGTCGATCCACGTGCCGTTCTTCGGCGCGCCCGCGTCGACGCCGGTCGCGGCGGCGGAGCTCGCGATGCGGCGCAAGGCGCCGATCGTCACCGGCTTCATTCGACGTCGCGAGGGCGGCGTCGGTCACGAGGTCCGGCTCGAGCGCTACGCGCCGCCGGAGGACGGAGAGAAGGCCGACCGGGTGGAGCGCGTGACGGCGGACCTCACGGCGCGGATCGAGGCGGCGGTGCGTGCGTCGCCGACCGAGTGGGTCTGGTTCCACGCGCGTTGGAAGCGCTGAGGTCTACGCGCTCGTTCGTCGCTTCACCACGCGGGGTACTCGAGGACGCGCTTCACGTGTTGGTAGACGCCCTCGTCCTCGGTGAGCCCGCCCGCTCCCGCGTGCGGGACGCCCGACACCTCGATGTTCTCGGCGCCGTCGAGTTCGGAGCTGGAGGTGGGCACGGTGCCGTCGTCGGTCGAGTAGATCGAGACCCAGGCGAGGTCGCCGGGCGTGGCGGGGTCCGCGTTGAGGTCGGAGAGGAACGGCTGGCTCGGGCAGAGCTCTTTCCACACGCAGACGTCGAGGGGGCTCAGGCACGAGAGGCGGTTGCCGTGGTGGAGGCCGCCGAGCGTGACGTACGTGTTCACGAGCTGTGCGCCGCCGAGGAACTTCACGAAGTGGCGCGAGGAGAGCGTCCCCATCGAGTGCGCGACGAGGTCGATGCGGGGCGCGCCGGTCACGCCGAGGATGCGCGTGACTTCGGTGGCGATCGTGGCCGCGTTGTCGACGTTGCAGCCCCAGGCCGGATCTTCGAAGTCGATCGCGAAGAGGTGATCGGGCGCCCAGCCGTCCGCGACGAGGTGCGCGCGCATGACGTCGAACTCGGCGCTGCTCCCGTTGATGCCGTGGATGAACAGCACCGGGTCGCGCGTGACGGGCGCGGGGCCGGCGTCGCGCGTCCCGCCGTCGCG
>JAUHYN010000479.1 GCA_030426505.1 bacterium
CCTCGATCCCCGCGACGTACGCCGGAGATCCGCGCACGACCTCGGTCACCCGCGTGCGCTCGGTGGCGACGCCGAGCCAGCCGGTCTCTTCGTCCACCTTCGGCGCCTCGAACCGCAGACCGTAGAACTCGAACGCGTCGTCGTACTCGAGCGGCGCGGTCGTCTCGACCATCCGCGCGAGCCGCGCGCGGACGTCGGGCCCGCCGACGGACTCGAAGACCTCGTAGAGCGCCTCCGTCGTGAAGCCCCGTTCGCCGGCGTGGCGGCGGTACGCCTCGCGCATCACGTCGTCCAAACTCCGCTCGCCGCCGGTCGCGCGGCGCAGCGCCGCGTCGATCAGGAACGCGACGACGGCGCCCTTCGAGTAGTAGCTGATCGTCGCGTTCTCCGCGTTCTCGTCCGGGCGGTAGAACTTGATCCACGCGTCGTAGGAGGCCTCGGCGAGCGACTGGTGGTGACGCCCGGGGCGCGCCTCGACTCGCGCGACGTTGCGCGACAACGCCGCGAGCCATTGCTTTTGAGTCAGGAGCCCCGCGCGCGCGACGAGCAGGTCGTCGTAGTAGGAGGTGACGCCCTCCACGAACCACAGGTCCTCCGTGTAGACCTCGTTCTCGTAGTCGAACGGCCCGAGCGCCACGGGCCGCAAGCGCTTGCCGTTCCACGCGTGGAAGAGCTCGTGACTCGCGAGCCCGAGCCAGCCCCGGTACGCCTCGTCGTCGCGCGAAGTGAAGCGGCTCGACATCACCAACGTCGACGCGGCGTGTTCGAGGCCGCCGTTCGTCTCGAGCAGCACGTTCATGAACACGTAGCGCGCGAACGGCGTCTGGCCCCAGAACGTGTGCTGGGCGTGGGCGATCTTCGCGAGGTCTGCGGCCGCGCCCTCGGTGTCGAAGTCGTCGCTCCCGCCGAGCGTCGCGAGCACGTAGCGCGCGCCGCCCGCCTCGAACGTCTTCGCGTCGATCGCGCCGAACATCAGCGGTGCGTCGACGAGCGCGTCGTACGACGGCGCGACGTAGACGCCTTCGACCTCGTCGAGCGCCGTCTGCACATCGGGCCACGGCGCCTCGAAGCGGACGCGGTGTTGGCGGTCGAGGTGGTCGACGTCCGCCATGAAGATCGACGCGCCGTTGAGGATCGCGTGGTGCCTCGACACGTGGCTCGTCCGCACGGAGAGCTCGCGCGCGTAGACGCGGTAGGCGAGCTTCACGCCCGAGCGTCCTTCGCACGCCACGCGCCAGCGGTTCTTCGTGATCTTGTCGACCGGGAGCGAAGCGCCGTCCTGATCGTAGGCGTGGACGTCCTCGACGTGTCGCGCGAACTCCCGGACCAGGTACGAGCCGGGGGTCCAGGTCGGCATCATGAAGGTGACCGCGGCGCGGCCCTCGGTGGGGACGGCGACCTCGACATCGACGAGGTGTTGGCGGTGACCGTCGAAGCCGAGGCGATAGGTCGTGGCGTCGTCGGCGAGCGCGACGCTGGGCGCGGCGCGGACGCCCGCGTCACGAGCGGGCGGCGCGGTCGGCTTCGGGCACGCGGTACACGCGAGCGCGGCGAAGACCACGGCGCGTCTCACTTGCCACTCCGCACCGCCGCCTCGATGCGCTCGAAGAGATCGAGGCGGTCGACGAGATCTTCGAGGTAGTCGAGCTCGTCGGTGTCGACGACGAGGGTGTCCGAGAGGTCGTAGCGATCGAACCAGTCCTCGTAGAGGGTCTGGAGTCGCTCCAGGTAGCGCCGCGGGATGTCCTGCTCCTCGGGGCGGCCGCGCTGTTTGATGCGCTTGCGGACGGTGCGCAGGCCGCAGCGCAGGTAGATCATCAGCGTGGGCGGGCGGAGCTCCTGGATGATCGCCTCGTACAGCGAGCGGTACGTGAGGTAGTCGCGCTTCGACATCTTCCGCTGGCGGTAGAGGTTCTCGGCGAAGATCTCGGCGTCCTCGTAGATCGTGCGGTCCTGGATGACCGCCTCGTCCACCTGGCTGAGCTGTTGGTGGATGCGGAACTTCGTCGACAAGAAGTACAGCTGCGAGTGGAAGGCCCACTGCTTCATGTCGGCGTAGAAGTCTTCGAGGTACGGGTTCGTCTCGTTCGGTTCGTAGTACGGGCGCAGGCCGTAGGTGCGGCTCAGGAACGACACCAGGGTCGACTTGCCGGCGCCGATGTTGCCGGCGACGGCGATGAAGCGACGGGGTCCCAGCGTCCGCACCGACGCCTCGGTAGCCGGCCCGAACCCCGGGCGCAACGCGCAGCCCCGCGGTCGGTGTGTCGATGTAGGCAACTAGGACACTTCACGGACGATAAGGATCGTACATGGGGTCGAAGGTCACGCGCGGCACCGGGACTTTCCCCCTCCCCACGGGCTCGATCGAGGGCTCCGGGAGGGTGAAACAGGAGGAGATCGCGCCGCCGACCGCCGCCGAGCCGAGGCCCTCGGATCCGGCCACCCGCCCCGTGCCGCGGCGCGTCGAAACCGGCGCGGCGTTCGGTCGCCTGATGAAGCCGGTCGCGGCGGCGCTCGTCGCCTCGACGATCGGGATGGGCTGCGCCGCCCACGGCCAGACGCTCGAGCCCGGGGACCTCGTGACGCCGCCCCCCGTCGTGCAGACGGTCGACAGCACGAGCGTCCCGCTCTCGTTCGGTCCCGGGCCCGAGGTGCAGCGCGAGTACGAGCGCGCGCTCCAGTCGCTCTACGAGCGGCGCGACCGCGGCCAGATCTCGAACTCCGCGTTCGTGAAGGCGCGCGCCCTGTTGGAGGGGTCGCTCCTTCACAACAGCGGCGCGGTGCTCGCGCGCGACCACAGGGGCCGCGTCGACATCGACGCGCTGATCACCATCGGTGAGCTCGGCCCCGAGGCCGCGAACATGACGCGCGGGCAGCTGCGCATGCACCAGCTCGCCGAGACGCTCGAGTTCCAGATGCGCGTCACCGCGCGCGACATGGCGACGGGTAACTTCACGCCGCTCGAGGGCGCGCCCGGCTACAAGGAGCTGTCGCAGAATCAGATGCGTCGCCTCCTCACCGACGCGCTGCAGGACCTCCCGCTCAACGAGCTCCCCGGCGGCGCTCAGCTCGCTCAGCTCGTGCGGCAGCTCCCGCTCACCGACGAGATCAACCCGGAGACGATGTCCGTCCGCGAGCTCGGCTCGACGCTCGGTCGCGAGTACCGCGACTGGTTCAAGGCGCGCGCGGAGCCGTTGATCGAGGGGCGCGAGCTCGAGGTCGGCCTCGTCGCGTTCGGCGCGGTGACCGCGCTGCGAGCGTCGAGTCCCGACGCGGCCAGCCTCATGGACGACCTGAACATCCGCAGCACGATCTACTCGCACCACTCGGATGACCAGCGCACCAACCTCCGAGCGCGAATCGCGTACCGCGACCAGCACGTGTTCCCGGATCTCGATCTCGAGGCGCGCACGCGCTACGTCCACGGCGACACGACGTTCCGCGCGAGCGTCGTCGGCACGTTCTCCGCCGAGGCCGACGATATCTTGAGTGGAACGGCCACCGTCGGCGCGCGCCACGACTTCACGAACTTCTCGTACATCGACGCGTCGGGCACGTACATGACGCAGAACGATCGCTGGCGCGCGAACATCACTTACGGCCGCTTCGATCCGGGCGACGGGTGGAACATCGGCACCGGCGTCGCGGCGGTGTTCGGCGACGGTGTGGCCGTAGGCGACGCGTCGGGGCGCCTCACCTGGCAGACCGACATCACGAAGGACATCCGGCTCGGGAACGCCCGGGGCGACTTCGGGTTCTACCTCGGCGTGGGCGCGGACAGCGACTTCGAGAACGACGAAGTCATGGCGGGCGCCGTGTTCCGCCTCAAGTTCTGAACACCCGCCCCTCCACGACGCGCACCTGACGATCGAACGTCGCGGCGATCGGCGCTTGGCCAGTCGCGAGGATCGTCGTGCGCCCGGCGCGCACCGCGCGGATCGCGTGCGCGAGGTGCTCGGCGGTCTGAGGGTCGAAGACGTCGAGCGTCCCGGCGACCACGAGCACCGGCGGATCGATGTACAGCGCGCGCGCGAGGGCGACGCGGTGCCGGTCGGTGATCGGGAGCGAGGAGCCGTCGCGCCCGAGCGGCGTCTCGAAGCCCAGATCCAGCCGAGCGACGGCGGTATCGAGGCCGACGGCGGTGACGATGGCGCGCGCGCGGTCGATGTCCGGCGTGGCGCTGAGCGTGACGTTCTCGAGGACGGTGCCGTCGAAGAGGTGCGAGACGTCGCCAACGATCGCGACGCGCTGCGCGAGTCCGGCGGTGCCGAGCGCCGCGATCGGCGTGTCGTCGAAGACCACCTCCCCGGTCGTCACGCGGCGCGCGCCCGCGATGACCTCGGCGAGGGCGTCGTGGCCCGAGTCCGTCGCGCCGACGATCGCGACGTGTTCGCCCGCGCGGATCAACAGCTCGTCGACCTCGATCCCCGCGCCCGCGACGCGGCTCAACCGGACGAGCCCGCGGAGGCTGGTGCCGTCGGCGGTGGGCGTCACTTCGCCGCCGCGGCCCACGAGGCTCGACGCGAGTACGCCGACCATGCTCCGCGCGTGGCCCAGCGCGACGAATGCGTCGAAAGCGCGGAGCACCGGGAGGACGGTGAGGAGGATCAGCGCCGCGGCGCCCACGAAGGTGCCGATCGTGATCGCGCCACCGCCCGCGAGGCGGCTCCCCAGCCAGGCCGCGGTGACCAACCCGGCCGCGCCGATCGCGGTGATGAGGCCCCGCCCCAGCGCGCGCAGCCCGGCCGCGCGGGCGAGCGCGCGCGCGCGGGCCTCGCGTGTGATCTCCTGGCGCCCGGCGAGGTACGCGACGCGCCCCGTCGCCGCGAACTGGGCCCGGCCCTCGAGCAACAGCCGCCGACCGTGCGCGGCGACGTCGGCGAGATCTTCGGCCTCGTGGACGCGCCGCGCGAGGCGGCGGCCGACCAGCGCGACGCCCCCGGCGTACGCGACGAACATCCCGAGCGCGAGCGCCGCGAAGCGCAGATCGAGGTACGCGAGCCCGGCGACGATCGCGACCGTGTGGACGAGCCCACCGACGCCGACCGTGAGCGCCGACGACCACAGCTGGGTCACGTGCTGCGAGCGCGCGAGCACGGGCGCGAGCCGAGTGGCGTCGTCGAAGAAGCGCGCGACCAGGAGCGCTTGCGTGAGCGTGTCCTCCAACGTCGCGGCCGCCTCCGCCGCGGCCCTCGACTCGAGCGCGCGCGACGCGAACGACGCGACCACGAACGCGAACGTCGCGCCCATCAACGCGATGGCGACCGGCGTCCGCAGCGCGTGGTCGCCGTCCACGACGACGCGATCGATCAGCACCGGCACCAACACGCCCGGCACCACGGACAACAGCCCCGCGACGACCGCGAACAACACCGCGAGCACGACACGCGCGCGCTGCGCCACGAACCCCAGGCGCGCCCACGACATCAGCGCGCCGTCGGGCGGGAGGCGAGCCGAGAGCAGCGCGCCCGGCCCAGAGTCCACGAGGCGCGGGAACGCGTCGAACGTGGGGCGCGGCGAAGACGGCTCCGCGGGCGTCCTCGGCGCTTCGCGATCCGTCGTCGGCGCCACGGCGGCGCGCCCCACCGTTCGATCCTCCGACGCGACCGCGGGCGAAGGCTTCTTGGTCTGCTCCGCGATCGCGCGCAGGACGCCGGCGGGGATCGCGAGGACGTGCGCGTCGGTCACGGCCATCGCGGTCGCGCCGCGCGGCTTGTCGTGGACCGCGCTCGTCACGCCGAGCACGTCGCCGGTCGTCGGCGCCGCGGACCCTTGCGAACCCTCGCGCACCGTCATGCGGAACCGGCCCTCGATCACCACGTAGGCCGGCCCGGACGGGTCGCCCTCCGAGAACAGCGGCGTCCCCTCCGCGACCGGTTGCTCCGTACACTCATCCGCCTGCGCGGCGAGGAGGTGCCGCGGGATGCGCGCGAGCGCCTTCGCGGTGAGCAGCACCCGCGCGCGGGCGGCGCGCTGCGTGAGCTGCTCGAGCCAGTTCAACCCCGCACCGTGCCGGCCGGCCCAGTTCTTCACGGCGTCGAGCGCGACGACCAACACCCGCGCGGGCTCGACGACGACGTAGGTCGCGGCGTAGCGGCCGTCGGTGACCATCGTCGCGCCGACCACGTCGCCCGGGCCGAGGACGTCCACGACGACGTCCCCCTCGAGCGCGCGGACGACACCCTTGATCACGACCATCAGCGCTTGGGCGTTCGCGCCCTGCGTAGCGAGGGTGGCGCCCGCGTCGACCGCGCGCATCTGCCCCATCGCGAACAGGTCCCCGCGCGCGCGCGGATCGAGGCGCGTGAGGAGGCCGACGTTCGGGACGCTCTCGACCGCGCCGCGCGCCTCGGTCGCGTCCTCGGGTTCGTCGCCGACGAGATCGTTCTCGCCGGTGTTCTCGTGTTCGCCGAGGTGGACCGCCTGCAACGCCATCGTCGGATCCGGGCGCCCGCTGATCGGACCCGACGGACCGGAGATCGCGCCGGACGGTCCGGAGATCGCGCCCGACGGCCCGGAGTGCGGTCCGGAGCTGCCGCCCGCCGGCTCCGCCAGCGCGGACGCCGCGCGCGACACGGCCTGCATCCCGACCGTCGCGCCGTCGTCGTCCGGCAG
>JAUHYN010000480.1 GCA_030426505.1 bacterium
GCCGCCGTCGAGAAGTGGGGGACGATCTCCGCCGACTGGACGCCTTGGTACCAGGATCGCCCCGAGCTGAAGGCCACCGTCACCACGCCCGCCGGCAAGAAGTTCGAGCTCGACCCGAAGAGCCTCGCCGAGCAACCCGTCGGCTCCCGCGATCGCCTCCTTTACTCCGATCGGCGGCGCCTCGTCGCGCCGCTCCCCGGCCTCGAAGTCGGCGCGCTCGTCCAACAGACCACCGTCGTGCGCGACCGCCTCCCGTTCTTCGCGGAGGGCGTGCTCGGGCGGTTCTACTTCGGCCTCGCCGTCCCGGTCTTCCAGTCGCGCGTGATCCTCGACGCGCCCGAGGACACGCCGCTCACGTACGAGGTGCGCGGGATGGAGCTGCCCGCCGACGAGACCGTCGAGGACGGGCGCCGCGTCGTCACGTTCGAGACGAACCTCCTCCTCCCGCAGGGGGCGTTCGAGCCGCTCCTCCCGCCGGAGGCCGCGCGCTACCCGTACGTCGCGTTCTCCACCGCGCGCTCGTGGCAGGATGTCGCCGCGCGGTACGCCGCGCTCGTCGAGCGGCAGATCCTCGGCGCCGACGTCTCCGAGCTCACCGAAGGCATCGACGTCGATGCCCTCACGCGTGACGACGTCATCCGCGCCGCCACCGCGCGCCTGCACGCGAACGTCCGCTACACGGGGATCGAGTTCGGTAAGCAGGCGATCATCCCGTGGCGCCCGATCGAGACGCTCGGGCGCGGCTACGGGGACTGCAAGGACAAGAGCGCGCTGCTCGTCGCGATGTTGCGCGCGCTCGGCATCGAAGCCCACGTCGCCATCCTGAAGGCGGGCTACGGCGAAGACGTGCGGCCGGACCTCCCCGGCCTCGAGGCGTTCAACCACGCGATCGTCTACGTGCCCGGCCCCGAGCCGCTGTGGATCGACGCGACCGCGAACCTCACCCCGGTCGGCGAGATACCGACCTCGGTGCAGGGCCGGCGCGCGTTGGTCGCGTCGTTCGCGACGACCGAGCTGGTGGCCGTCCCCGAGCACCCGATCTCCTTCGCGCGCTACATGGAGGAGCGCGTCATCGAGATGTCGGACTGGGGCCCGGCGAAGATGAAGGAGCGCACGCAGGCGACGGGGTCGATGCAAGACAAGTTGCGCTTGCAGTACAGCTCCGCCCCGCGCGAGGGCGTCCGCGCGGCGCTCCACCAGTACGTCACGAGCACCTACCGCGCCGACGGCCTGTCGGGCTTCTCGATGACGGACCCGCTCGACCTCGACGAGCCGTTCGTCCTCGAGCTCGAAGCGTCCAACGTGAAGGTCGCGACCACCGGGGCGCGCACCGCGAGCGTGCAGCTGAGGACGGCCGTCCTGTTCTCTTGGATCCCGGACGAGCTCCGCCTCGCCGCGCTCGCCGACGTCGACTCCGACGAGAAGGAGAAACAAGCCGCGGCCGAGGCGATGCTCGCGCGCAAGACGGACCTCGTGTTCCCGGAGCCGTACGTCGCGATGCTGAAGTACGTGGTGCGCGTCCCGCACGGGTTCGAAGTGCTGGAGGTGCCGGAGGACCAGCGCTACGAGATGGGGCCCGCGTACTTCGACGTGAAGTACGAAGTGAGCGCGGAGGAGGTCGTCGCCACGTTCGCGATCGATCTCGCGAAGCGCCGCTACTCCGCCGACGAGGCGCGCGCGTTCGTGACCGGGCTCTACGCCGTGTTCGACAGCCCGATCGAGCGCATCGAACTCGTCCACCGCGGCGCGCGGCTCCTCGGGGACGGTGAACACCGCGCCGCGCTCACGGCGTACCGCGACCTGATCCTCGCGGAGCCGGACGTCGCCTACCACCACGCGCGCCTCGCCGAGGCGCTCGCCTCGATCGGGCTCGGGGCGCCCGCGCGCGAGGCGGTGGACGAGGCCCAGCGGCTCGCGCCGGACTCGGCCGAGGTGTTGATGACGGTCGGCGAGATCTATTCGCGCGATCTCTTCGGGCGCACGTTCTCGCCGGGCTACGACAGGGCGCGCGCGGCGACGGCGTACCGACGCGTGCTCGACCTGGATCCGGAGCGCCACGCGGCGCGCTTCGCATTGGCGGTGGTGCTCGAACACGACGAGGACGGCATTCGCTACGGCGACGCCGCGGGGACGAAGGAGGCCGTGGAGCTCTACCGCGCGCTCCCGCGCGGCGAGGGGCACCCGAACCACGACAACAACCTGCTCATCGCGCTCAACGAGGCGCAGGACTACGAGGGGCTCGAGGAGGCGGCTTCGATCGCGGAGCGCTCGAAGCTGCGGGACACCCTCCTCGTCACCGCGACGGCGATGACCGAGGGGACGCGCCAGGCGCTCGAACAGCTCGACGCGCTGGGCCTCGACCCCACGACGCGCCAGAAGGTCGCGGAGGACATCGCGACCACGCTCGCGCACAAGCGCCACTACGAAGAGGCGCGCGCGATCCTCGAGAAGGTCGCGCGCACCGCAAAGGACCCGATCGAGATCCAGCAGCGCATCGCGTCGCTGTCACGGCTCCGCAGGCACGCCGCGCCGGAGGGCGCGCCGAAGTCGCCGATCGACGTCGTGCAGCGCGTGCTGTCGGCGATGTTCCACCCCACCGTCGATCGCGAGGCCCTCACCGACCTGTTCGTCGAGCTCGCCGACGACGCCGCGGTGGAGTCCGAGGTGGAGCGCCTCACCGCTGGCTCGGCGGCGTTCACCAAGGCGGCGCGAACGTCGGGGCTGCCGTCGTCGATGATGCGCGACCACGTCCTCGCGATGACGAAGTTCTACGTCGAGGGCGACGACGACACCGGCTACCGCGTGAGCGGGCGCGTCGTCGGATCGAGCGGGCAGCAGACCACGTGGTGGTTCGTGGTGAAGCACAAGGGCGAGTACCGACTGCGGGCGAGCGAGGCGAGCTTGTCGTCGGTCGGCGAGGAGGCGCTGCACCTGTTCCGCCGCAAGCGGCGGCGCGCCGCGATGAAGTGGCTGAACTGGGCGAAGGAGATCGTGCCGTATCGCTCGGGCGGCGACGTCCTCGATCAGCACCCCTTCCTCGCGCTGTGGGCCGGCGGGCGCGGGCCGCTCGCCGCGTCGGCGGCCGCGTTGGCGGCGACGGGTCCGCGTGGCGACCGGGTGATCGACGTCCTCGAAGAGGAGCGCAAGCGGCACAACGCGCCGGAGGTCCGGCGGCACATCGACCACGCGCTGTTGATCGCGTTGGTGGACTCCGACCAGCACGCCAAGCGACTCGAAGTCGCGCAGCGGCTCTATCGTCAGCTCGACACCTCCGCGATCGCATTCGACTACTACTGCCGCGCGCTGCTGAGCGCGGGGCAGGGCAAGAAGGCGCGCGCGCTCCTCGCGCGACGCGTCGACGAACAACCGCGCGACGCCGCCGCCCGCGCGCGCCTCGCGGACACGTTGCTCGAGATGGGCGAGACGAAGGCGGCCGACCGGTTGATGCGCGAGACGATTCGCCTCGGCGTCGCGACGCCCTCGACCTACAACAACCTCGCGTGGCTTCAGCTCTTCACGGGCAAGGTCGTCGACGAAGACGTCGAGCTCGCGCTGGAGGCGAACACGATGACGCAGTTCGAGACCCCGAGCTTCCTCCACACGCTCGCGGCGCTCTACGCGGAGGTCGGGAAGACCGCCGAGGCCTACTCGCTCGTTTTGCGGCGGATGGAGCTGACCGGGCGCACGGCGCCCGAGAGCGCGGACTGGTACCTGATCGGGCGCGTGATGGAGTCGTACGGGCTGGTGCGTTGGGCCAAGGAGGCGTACGAGCGCGTCGAGGACGACGAGGCGCGTTCGCTCGACTCGACGTTCGCGCTCGCGAAGAAGAAGCTCGCCGAGCTGCGCCGCTCGGCGCCGGGGAAACGCATCTGATGGGCCAGATCGACGCACGCAGCGACGCCGAGCGCGCCGACCGAATCCGACGCGCGGTGTCGGCCTTCTTCGCTGACTTCGCCGCGGCGCGGTTCGAGGCGGCACGCGCGAAGACGACCGACGACTTCGCGTGGTTCGGCAAACCGATCGGCGCGGCGGAGTGGTGCGGCGACAAGCTGGCGCGCTACGTCGCCGAGAGCGCCATGACCGCGACGAAGCCGCGCGAGGTCCCGAGTGACATCGTCGACCGGTGGCTCCGCGCCGACGCGGAGCGCCTCTTCGACGGGCGCCTCGACCAGGACGACGCCGTGGTCCTGATCGACGTCGAGCGCCTCGGCGCGACCTCCACGTGCGGCGTCATCGTCACGAGCGAGCGACGCGTTCGGCGGGTCTTCGACCCGGAGGCGCTGTCGGAAGTGTTGGCGAGCGTCGGTCCGAATTGAATTCGGCGCACGGCGGGGGCATCCTCCAACGCGCCTCCGCATGGACTACCTGATCGTCGACATGACGCGCGTGCTGCGCGAGTCCGAGCACGGCAAGGCGGCGCGCGCCTCCCTGAGCCAGCTCGTCGAGCGCACCAAGGAGCAGGAGGCGCTCCTCCGCGAGAAGCTCGAGAACGCGACCGGCGCGGCCGCCAAGCGCGACGCGAAGGCCAAGTACACGGAGTTCACGGAACAGCGCACCAAGGAGCTCGGGCGCCGCCGCGACGCCCTGGAGGCCGCCCTCGTGCGCCTCGTGAACACCGCCGTCCGCGCGGAGGCGGAGGAGCGCGGCGTCGAGCTGGTCCTCGAGCGCGCGGCCGTCCTGCACTTCCCGCTCGAAGCGGACTGCACCGAAGCGGTGCTGAAGCGCGTGGACGCCGTCAAACTCGGGGCGTAGGAGCCGGCAGCGAGGTCTCGTGCTGCGCACCGATGCCACCGGGGCGGCGGCCCCGTCGGTCGGCGTCTTGGAATGTCAGGGGTTCAGGGGGCGCGCCGAGTCGTTCGGCGCGCGGAGGTCGCTCCGGTCGGCCGAGGCCGCCGGAGCCGGCGGTCTTCAGCCGCCGATGGTTTCGCGGCGGCGCACGGCCTCGTGGAAGAGGGCGAGCTGCTCCGCGGCGCGGTCGAGGGCCTCGAAGGCCTCCGACAGCTCCTGGTACTCCGACGTCCACTCGGTCTCGAAGTAGCGGTTCTTGCTCGCGGCCTCCACGGCTCCGCGCGCTCGCTTCGCGAGCTGCTCGAGCCAGCCGCGGACGACATCACCCTCGAAGAAGATCCCGTCGGCGCGGTCCAGCAGGTCTTTCGCGTTCACTCGTTCGGTTCGTCCGGCCATCGTTTTCTCATCGCTCCTTTGGGGCCCCGCGCGTTTCGAAACAGGCGCGGACCCGCGTGATTGGTGTTTCCAAGATGGAGGGTCGGCGTGACGACGTCAAGGCCCGAACGCCCATATATGGGGGGGCACACGCTTCGACCCCCCCATATGGTGGAGTAGGCGCCCGACCTTCATCGGGGAAACATCCGAGATCGATCCACCTCAGATCCATCACGTAAGTCTTCGAGATCCGTTTGCGATCGTTTGTCTCACCCTCGGCGGCCGACTAACGTCCGCGCCGCCGTCGTGGGTTCGCATTACTTCGTGGGTTGGAGCGTCGGGGCGTGGAACTGCGACGAAGCGAAGCGCCAGGACGCGCTCGTCGTGGTGCATGCGAACGACGGCGCGCTGGAGGTCACCGGCATGCCCGTGCGCGCGAACGTGCGCAACCTCCTCGTGACCGGCCACCGCGAAGAGCTCATCCGTCGCCTCCTCGGCGTGTGCAGCGTGAAAGTGCAAGCTGGCTTGCGCGTCACGCTCGCGGTCGACACGCCGCTCGGTTGGCCGCGCGCGTTCGTCGATCTGTTCACGACGCGTCGAGCGATCGACGTGCCCGAGGGCGCCGACGACAACCCCATCCTCTTCCGCCGCACGGAGCGCGCGTTGCTCGCGCTCGGCTACCGCCCGCTCTCGCCGGTGCGCGACATGATCGGCAGCCCCGCGAGCAAAGCGCTGCACTTCATCAAGCGCGTCGGCTTCGCGGTCTCGGAGCCGGGCGTGTTCCGCGTCGTGTCGCCGCGGACGTCATCGGTCTACGAGGCGATCGAGACGTACCCGCAGATCGCGAAGCGGAGCGCAACGCTCGCCGAAGCCTTCGAACCACTCATCGCCGACCCGCGCATCGAGGCGGTCGTGGAGGACGACAAACACGCCGATCAGGACTTCAAGAGCGCCCTGTGGTGCGCGTTGGTGGCGCGTCGCTTCGTGACGATGCGCGACACGATGCTCGCGCCCGGGCCGGACGTCCCGCTCGACGAGGGTTGGATCTGGATCCCCAGCGACGCGGAGCCGCCGAAGAAGCGGTGACTCAGCCGCGCGGCGCGCGGACGCGCAGGTCTCGGATCATCCGCATCGCGTCCTCGCGCCCTTGGTAGTACCCGCGGACGCGCTCGGTCTGGGCGTAGCCGTGGCCGGCGTAGAACGCGAGAGCCCCGGCGTTGGCCGCGCGGACCTCCAGCTGAATGGTGAGGATGCCCGCCGTCCGAGCCATGGCCTCGAGGTAGTCCAACAGGTGCGAGCCCAACCCGCGGCGCCGCGAGCCGGGGCTCACGGCGAGCAAGATGAGGTGCGCCTCGTCCGCCTCGTAACGCATCACGCCGAACGCGACCGGGTGACTCGTTTTGGCGCGGATGACCGCGACCTCCGTGTCGTTGTCCCGGATGCACTTGCG